>NZ_JBSGBK010000016.1:0-131210 GCF_053601215.1 Amycolatopsis sp. NPDC004772 | reverse complement strand
TTTTTTTTTTTTTTTTTTTTTTTTTTTTTTTTTTTTTTTTTTTTTTTTTTTTTTTGTTTTTTTTTTTTTTTTTTTTTTTTTTTCATCACCCACAACACAAAAAACCACCCCCCCCCCCACCCCGCCAGCCTGAAGTGAGTGACATGACCAACGTGGAGACGACGGACGCGACCGGCCTCGGGGAGATCGAGGTCGGCGCCGCCCGGATCAACGTCGACGACAAGCGCATGATCAACGCGCGCGCCGACGTCAACCAGCTGCTGCCCATGAAGTACAAGTGGGCGTGGGAGAAGTACCTGGCCGGCTGCAACAACCACTGGATGCCGACCGAGGTCGCCATGCAGGCCGACATCGCGCTGTGGAAGTCGCCCGACGGCCTCACCGAGGACGAGCGGCAGATGCTCAAGCGCAACCTCGGTTTCTTCGCGACCGCGGAGTCGCTGGTGGCCAACAACATCGTGCTCGCGGTGTACCGGCAGATCACCAACCCCGAGTGCCGCCAGTACCTGCTGCGCCAGGCGTTCGAGGAGGCCGTGCACACGCACACCTTCCAGTACATCTGCGAGAGCCTCGGCCTGGTCGAGGGCGAGCTGTTCAACATGTACCGCGAGGTCCCGTCCATTTCGGACAAGGACGCGTGGGCGCTGAAGTACACGCAGAACCTGGAGAACCCGGACTTCGAGACCGGCACGCCGGAGGCCGACCAGGCGTTCCTGCGTGACCTCGTCGCGTTCTACGTGATCTTCGAGGGCATGTGGTTCTACACCGGCTTCGCGCAGATCCTGTCGCTGGGCCGCCGGAACAAGATGGTCGGCATCGCCGAGCAGTACCAGTACATCCTGCGCGACGAGTCGATCCACCTGAACTTCGGCATCGACTGCATCAACCAGATCAAGATCGAGAACCCGCACCTGTGGACCGAGGAGTTCCAGGCCGAGGTGCGCGGGATGCTCAAGGAGGCGTGCGAGCTCGAGGTCAAGTACGCCCGCGACACGATGCCGCGCGGCATGCTCGGGCTGTCGGCGCAGCTGTGCGAGCAGTACATGCACTTCATCACCGACCGGCGGGCGCAGCAGATCGGCCTGGCCCCGATCTTCGGCGAGACGGAGAACCCGTTCCCGTGGATGTCCGAGGCGATGGACCTGAAGAAGGAGAAGAACTTCTTCGAGACCCGCGTGATCGAGTACCAGTCGGGCGGCGCCCTCGACTGGGACTGAGTCCTTGAAGCACACGGCCCCGCCCCGGTGAACCAGGGCGGGGCCGTTTCACGTCGTCGCCCGCGCGGCCAGCTCCGCATCCAACGGGCTCAGGTCCGGATCGACGGCCTCGCGCGGCGACCACCACCGGAAGCCGAGTCCTTCCTCGCTCAGGACGAGCCGGGGCGCCGCGGCGAGCTCGGCCCGGTAGACGGCGAGGAACTCGCGCCGCCCGGGATCGGCCAGGTCGAACTCGGCCACCGCGGCGAAGGTCAGCGCGACGTCGTGGATGCCGGTCTCCTCGGCGAGTTCGCGGGCCGCGGCCTCGCGCGCGGTTTCCCCGGGTTCCCGCATCCCGCCGGGCAGTTCCCACTGCCCGCGGCGCTTGTCGAACATCATCAGGACCGCGCCGGCGTGGCGGACCACGACCAGCGAGGCAGCCACGGGCGGCAGCGCGCTCTCGGCGACCCGCCGCACCGCGAGCAGCACGTTCCCCGCTCGGTCCCGGAGCGGGAGCCCGGCCATCAGAACGCGTAGCGCCGCACGGTTTCCGGGTGCAGCACCAGCCTCACCTGCTCCGTGTCCCGGATCGCCTTCGCGTCGGCCGCGCGGTCCGGGTCGTCGAGGTCCCAGTACCGCGCCGCCAAGCGCTGCGCCAGCTCCTGTGCCCCGCCGGGCTCGATCGAGACGCGGCCGGCCACCGAAACCCAGCGCTCGCGCTCGCCCACCGGGGCCGCCACCACGATCGACGCGTGCGGGTCGCGGCGCAGGCGGCGTACCTTGGGCGCGTCCGGCTCCGAGAACAGCTGGAGCGTGCCGTCGTCGGCCGCCTCGAACCAGACCGGGCGCGGCTCGGCGCCGGCCACGGTCAGGAACCCGTGCAGGGGACGGCGGAGGAATTCGAGGTCGTCGGAAGTCAGCATGGGTCCAGTGAACCGGAGCCGGTCGGACGATCCCATGGGTGAAACACCGGAATCCCTGTCCATTCGTCTAACCTCGAGACCGTGGACGACCTCTTCCGCGGCGTGCGGGCCCACGGCTCGCTGTTCGGCAGCTCCGCCGTCACCCCGCCGTTCTCCCTGCACTTCGTCGACGGCGCCCCGCTGACCCTGTGCACCGCGCTCTCCGGCGGCGGCTGGATCGTCCCCGAGCACGGCGAACCCGAGCCGCTGAGCGCCTACGACACCGTCGTCGTGCGCGGACCGGGCACCTTCACCTTCGTCGACGAGCTCGGCACCGGCGCCGAACCGGTCGCGTGCGGCGAGTACTGCGCCGCCACGGAGCTGGGCGGGACGCGGCACCGGCGCGGCTGGCGCGACGACGGCGACGGCCCGACCACGCTGATCGTCGGCGCCTACCCGGCCGGCGGCGAGGTCAGCCGTCCGCTGCTGGACGCCCTGCCGCCCGTGTTGCGCGTGGACGGCGGCGGCACCGGGGACGCCGTCCTGGACCACCTCGCGGCCGAGGTGGCCGCCGACACGCCCGGCCAGCAGGTCGTGCTCGACCGGCTGCTCGACTGGATGCTCGTCTGCACGCTGCGCGCGTGGTTCGACCGGCCCGGCGGCGAACCACCGGCGTGGTGGAGCGCCCAGCGCGACCCGGTGGCCGGCCCGGTGCTGCGCCTGTTGCACGACGAACCCGCGGCGCCGTGGACGGTCGCCGCACTGGCCCAGCGGGCCGGGGTGGCGCGCTCGACGTTGGCCAAGCGGTTCGCCGAGCTCGTCGGCGAGCCGCCGCTGACCTACCTCACCCGCCGCCGGATGGCGCTCGCCGCCGACCTGCTGGCCGAGCGGCCCGCCGCCACCGTCTCGGAGGTCGCCCGGCAGGTCGGGTACGCCGACGCCTTCGGGTTCAGCGCGGCGTTCAAGCGGGTCCGGGGTGTCACCCCGAGCGAGTCCCGACGCAAAGCCGCCTCCGGCTGATCCGCTCCGTCACGTCCTGCCGGTGACAATCACTTCCGCTGCCAGCCGATCCACCGCCGCGCGGCCGCAGGCGGTGCGCACCGATCACCCGAAAAGACGGCGCCGCAGGTGTTGTCAGAGCGTCAACAAGGGTGCATCGTGGACGGACAACCGATCTCGACGCAGGAGATGGTCACTTTGCCGGGCACCGTGAGCCGAGCCGCCGAAGCACTGCGCGAACGCGTGCCGCCCCTGACCGCTCTCCCCCTGCCGCACAAGGTCGACGAACGGTGGCTGCAGTCGCGGTGGCCCGTCAAGGAACTCGCGACGCCGCCCGCGGGCAGCGGCCTCAAGCCCGTGCTCGGTGACGAAGGTCCGCCCGTGGTCGGGCACATGCTGGAGATGATGCGGTTCGGCCCGGCGTTCGGCCTGCGCCGGCACGAGCTCTACGGCCCGGTGTCCTGGACCGGCGGGTTCGGCCGCCGGATCGTCGCACTGTCCGGGCCCGAGGCCACGCAGATCGCGCTCGTCAACAAGGACAAGGCGTTTTCGCAGGAGGGCTGGAAGTTCTTCATCGAGAAGTTCTTCGAGCGCGGCTTGATGCTGATGGACTTCGGCGAGCACCACCTGCACCGCCGGATCATGCAGGAGGCCTTCACGCGCCCGCGGCTGACCGGCTACGTCGGCGAGATGGGTCCGGCGCTGCGCGAAGGTGTCGCCGGCTGGGGCGCGAGCGAGCGGCCGCGGCTGTACTGGGCGCTCAAGCAGCTGACCCTCGACGTCGCCACCCGCGTGTTCATGGGCATGCCCAGCGGCGCCGACGCCGCCCGGATCAACCGCGCGTTCGTCAGCTGCGTGCGGGCCGGCACCGCCTTCGTGCGCTTCCCGGTGCCGGGCGGACGCTGGTCGGCCGGGCTGCACGGGCGCCGGGTCCTGGAGCGCTACTTCGGTGAAACCCTGCCCGCCAAACGGCGTTCGGGCGGCGACGACCTGTTCGCCGCGCTCTGCCAGGCCACCACCGAGGACGGCGACCGGTTCTCCGACACCGACATCGTCAACCACATGATCTTCCTGATGATGGCCGCGCACGACACGACCACCATCACCAGCAGCGCCATGGCCTACTACCTGGCCAAGCACCCGGAGTGGCAGGAACGCGCCCGCGCGGAGTCGCTGGCCCTCGGCGACGACGTCCTCGACATCGAGGCCGTCGACCGGCTGGAAACCCTCGACCTGGTGATGAAGGAGGCGCTGCGGCTGGTGGCGCCGGTGCCGTCGCTGACCCGCCAGACCGTCAAGGACACCGAGGTCCTCGGCCACTACATCCCCGCGGGCACGCTCGTCGGCGTCTCGCCGACCATCAACCACTTCACGCCCGAGTGCTGGACGAACCCCTTCGCGTTCGACCCGGAGCGCTTCGCCGAACCGCGGCGCGAGGACAAGTCGCACCGGATGGCGTGGATGCCGTTCGGCGGCGGCGCGCACAAGTGCATCGGGCTCCACTTCGGCGGTCTCGAGGTGAAGTTGCTGATGCACGAACTGCTGCGCGCCTACCGCTGGTCGGTTCCGGAGAGTTACACCGCGCGCTGGGACTACGTCTCGCTGCCGGTGCCCGCGGACGGTCTGCCGGTCCACCTGACCCGTCGCTGACCCGGCGACCGTCCACCGCCGCATACACTAGGTAACGAAACGTTACCGTTTGTGGAGATTCGTTCACTCGTTCAGCCGGTAGACACCCCGTGACACACATGATGGCGTGGCATCGATCGTGGGCGAAGGCTGCCTGGTGCGGCTTCATGATCCCCGACACCGTGTCCGACCTGGCCATACCTGTGCGTGAAGAGGTGGAGTGTGCCTGAACCCGGTGCCGCGTCAGGGCTACTGGACGTGGCGCGGCGGTGGGCGGCGACGTTGGCCGACACCAAAGGAGTAACGCTTCCCCCGGAAGAGCTCGAAGCTCTCCTGCTGGAGGTCGCGCACGACGCGGTCGACCAAGCCGGCTCGCAGCACGACGGCGCGCTGCTGCGGTTCACCGCGCTGTACGCCGCCTCGCCGATGGGCATCGCGCTGGCCGACCCCGACGGCGCCATCGTCGAGGCGAACCTCGCGCTCGGCCAGCTGCTCGGCTGCTCGCCGGAACGGTTGCGGGGCAGGCACATCACCGGCCTCGGCTCGACCGACCACGACGTCTCGCGGCTCGCGGCCGGCCTGGAACAGGTGCGCGCGGGGCGCGACCGCTACCAGGAGCGGATGCTGCTCGACCACACCGAGGACGGGCAGCTCTGGACCGACGTGACGCTCGCCCGGCTGCCCGGCGACCGGCCCGGCTCGATCTACCCGGTGCTGATGGTGTCGGACGCGAACGAGCTGCACCTGCTGCAGGAGCGGCTGCTGCACCAGAACGTGCACGACCCGCTGACCGGGCTGCCCAACGCGTCGTCGTTCACCACCAAGCTGGAGGCCGCGCTCGGTGCCGGCGCGCGCGACGACATCGCGCTGATCTACCTCGACGTCGACGGCTTCAAGGTGGTCAACGACGGCCTCGGCGCCGGGGTCGGCGACCAGGTGCTGCGCGGGGTCGCGAACAAGCTGTCGGCGGTGTTCACCGGCCACCACGACGGGTTCGTCGCGCGGCTGTCCGGCGACGGCTTCGCGGTGCTGCTGCGCGGCGAGCTGGCCGCGACCGAGGTCATCGGGCTGGTCGAGCGGGCCCTGGAGGACCTCAACGAGCCGATCTACCTGGGCGGGCACGGCATCGGCGTCAGCGCGAGCGCGGGCATCGTCGTGCGCGCGGCGGTCGAGGGCGGCGCGGCGGAACTGCTGCGGGCCGCGGAAATCGCGCTGCACCGGGCCAAAGAGGCCGGCAAGGCGCAGTGGATGCTGTTCGACCCGGAGCTGGACGCCCGCGACCGCGGCCGCTACCAGCTGGGCGCGGTGATCGCCGGCGCGCTGGAGAACGGCGAGTTCTCGCTGGTCTACCAGCCCACGGTGAAGCTGTCCCGGCCGGACGAGCTCGCGGCGGTCAACGCCGGGCTGCGATGGAACCACCCGGAGAAGGGCGAGCTCGGCTCCGAGGAGTTCTACCCGCTGGCCCAGACCACGGGCATGA
This sequence comes from Amycolatopsis sp. NPDC004772, assembly GCF_053601215.1. Taxonomy (NCBI): domain Bacteria; kingdom Bacillati; phylum Actinomycetota; class Actinomycetes; order Pseudonocardiales; family Pseudonocardiaceae; genus Amycolatopsis; species Amycolatopsis sp. NPDC004772. The sequence continues at coordinate 125,004 of NZ_JBSGBK010000016.1, read as the reverse complement.
CCGTCCCGCTGGGCCGCTGGCTGCTCGCCGAGTCCCTGGCGGCGACGGCCCGCTGGCGCACGCGCCTGGGCGATGCCGCCCCGGACGTCTGCGTCCGGCTCCCGGCCCGGCTGGCGATCGACCCCGACCTGGTGCTGCTGGTGAAGGAACAGCTGGACAAGCACGAGCTCCCGGCGCGGGCGTTGCGCCTGTGCACCGACCGCGACTCGATGCTCGACCCGCGCGGCGAAGTCCTGGACTCCCTGTCGGTCCTGGCCGACCTGGGCGCGCAGCTGGTGCTGACGATCTCGGGCTCGGCGGACCTGGAGCTGATCCCGCAGCACCGCCTCCCGGTCCGGCACGTCATCCTGTCGGGCCCGGTGGTCGACGCGCTGGACACCGACGAGCCGGCGGAGTCCGACCTGCGCCACCTGACCCAGCTGATCACCCGGGCGCGTGAGCTGCACCTGAAGGTGGGGGCGGAGGGGGTGCGCACGCACGAGCAGGCGGCCCGGTTGCGCCAGCTGGGGGTGGTCGCGGCGCGGGGGCCGTTCGTGGCGGATTCGGCGACGGGCGACGAGGTCGACGAGCTGATCGCGCGGCACCCGCGGAAGTGAGGACCAAGCCGGTTGCCCGGCGGCTCCGAACGACCGGCAGGATGGGTTCTGCCGCCGACGAGAAGGGACGTCCATGGACGCCGGAGACCTCGCCCCCGACTTCACGCTGCCCGACGACCGGGGCCAGGAGCGCACGCTCTCGGACTTCCTGGCCACCGGGCCCGTGGTCCTGTTCTTCTACCCGGCCGCGATGACCGGGGGCTGCACCGCCGAGAGCTGCCACTTCCGCGACCTCGCGGCGGAGTTCGCGGCGGTCGGCGCGCACCGCGTCGGCATCAGCCCGGACGCCATCACCAAGCAGCGCGCCTTCGCCGACGCGAACGGCTTCGACTACCCGCTCCTGTCCGATGTGGAGGGTGTGGTCGCCAAGCAGTTCGGGGTGTGGCGCAAACTCGTGCCGCTGCACACCAAGCGCGCCACCTTCGTCATCGGCGAGGACCGGAAGGTCATCGCGAAGATCAAGAGCGAGCTGAACTTCACCGTTCACGCCGACGAGGCGCTCAAGGTGCTGCGAGAGCGGAACAAGGTCTCCTAGCGGGGAGTCAGCCGCCACACGCGGTTGGTGCCCGTGCACGACGGCGCCAGCGGCTTCTCCGCCGGTTCCGTGCGCACCTCGGTGAAGCCGAGCCGGGCGGGGACCGCTCCACTTCGGACGTTCCGCTCGTCGTGCTTGATCTCGACGTACCCGGCGCCGAGGCGGAAGGCTTCGTCCGTCAGGAGCGTGACGGTGCGGGTCATCAGGCCGCGGCCGACGAACCCGGCCGCGAGCCAGTAGCCGATCTCGACGCCGCCGTCGCGGGTCATCACGCCGATGCCGCCGGCCACCTCCGCGCCCAGCCGCAGCGCGTATTCGTACGCTTCGCCGCTCTCCCAGCGCTTCGCGGTCAGCCGGAGGAACTCCGCCGAGTCGTCGTCGGTGTAGCCGCCGGCGGCCCAGATCAGGAACGGGCTCAGGTGCGCCAGCGAGCCGCTGACGACCTCGGTCAGCGTCGGGCGGTCGCCCGGGTGCCAGCGGGTCAGCGTCAGGTCACCGTCGCGGTAGGTCTCGGCCGGGGCTTCCATGCAGTTCATGGTGCCCCGGCCGGGAGGTCAGGCGCGACTCAATTCACGATGACGCTGTCGGGCACCTCGGTGTCGTTCTTCAGCGCGTCGAACAGCTGCTTCGACTTGGCCTTGTCCCAGTTCTCCGCCGACCCGCTGGTCACCGGCACCGTCGTGGTCACCACGCCCCCGGAGGAGATCCCGCGCATCGCCAGCGCCAGGCCGGCCAGGTTGTGCACGTGGTCGCCCGAGTCCATGGTCAGCGCGTCCGGCGCCGAGGACAGCAGCGGGAAGAAGTCGAACGGGTTCAGCAGCGTGCCCGGGCTGGCGATCTGGCTGACCAGCGCGCCGATGAACTTGCGCTGGTTGGCGACGCGGTCGAGGTCCGAACGCGGTGTCGCCGAACTGTGGCGCATCCGCACGAAGCCCAGCGCCGACCGGCCGTCCAGGGACTGGCAGCCCGCCTTGATGTCGATGCCGGTCATCGTGTCGTTCATGTCCTTGTCGATGCACATGTCGACCCCGCCGATCGCGTCGACGATCTTGGCGAACCCGCCGAAGCCGATCTCCGCGTAGTGGTCGATGTGCAGCCCGGTGGCGCCTTCGACGGTCTGCGCCAGCAGCTTCGGGCCGCCGAGCGAGAACGCCGCGTTGATCTTGTTCTTGCCGTGCCCGGGAATCGACACCTGCGAGTCGCGCGGCAGCGACAGTAGCGTCGGCTTGGTGCTGTTGTCCGGGATGTGCGCGACCATGATCGTGTCGGTGCGCTGCCCGCCGCCCGCCGCGGCGACGTCGCCGGTGGCGAGCCGCTCCTCGTCCTCGGCGGTCAGGCCTTCGCGGCTGTCCGAGCCGACGATCAGCCAGTTGGTGCCGGACGCGGCCACCGGGCGGCCGGAGTAGTCGGCCAGCGCGTCGACGCGCTTGATGGAGAATTCGAGGTAGATCCAGATGCCGGCGAGGAAGACGACGAAGACGAGCACCAGGGCGCCCAGGACCTTGCCGAAGCTCCAGCGGCGCCGGCGGGGCGGCCGGGACGGCGGGTAGTCGTCCTGGACCGGACGGCGCGGCGGGTCCTGCCGCGGGGGCGGCGGCGGGGCGTACTCGGGCTCGCGGGTGCCCATCGGGCGGGTGCGCTCGTCGTACGGGCTCCGGCCCCGCCCGGGCAGCGGCATCATCTGCGCGCGCTGGTGGTCCCGGGAGCGGCCGGCCGGCGGCATCCGGCGCCCGCCGTCGTCGCCACGGTACGTCATCACCATCACCCAATCCCGATCCGGACAAACTTCTCGTCGTCAGTACACCGCACGTCCTCGGAAGGAGGACGCCCGGCACCGGGGTCGGGTTGCGGTTACCGGCCGGTTGCCTCGTAGCCGAACTGGTGGACCTTGAGGTACCCGGACCGGAACCCGGCCTCGGAATAGGCCAGGTAGAACTCCCACATCCGGCGGAAGACGTCGTCGAACCCGAACCCGGCGATGTCGGCCCAGCGGTGCAGGAACCGTTCGCGCCACCACCGTAGCGTGCGCGCGTAGTCCTGGCCGAACTCGCGCATCCCGGCCAGCTTGAGCCGGGTGTTCGCCTTGACGCCCTCCTCGACCGAGCGCACCGACGGGATCAGCCCGCCCGGGAAGATGTACTTGTGGACCCAGCTGTAGGCCCGCGACGCCGCCAGCATCCGGTCGTGGTCCATGGTGATGGCCTGCAGGCCGAACCGCCCGCCCGGGCGCAGCCGCTCGCCGATCACCCGGTAGAACTCCGGCCAGTAGGACGCGCCGACGGCCTCGATCATCTCGACGCTGACCACGGCGTCGTACTTGCCGCTCGACTCGCGGTAGTCGCACAGCTTCACTTCGACGCGGTCGGAGAACCCGGCCGCCGCGATGCGCTCGGTGGCCAGCGCGCGCTGCTCCTCCGAGATGGTCAAGGACGTCACGTGCGCGCCGCGGGCCGCGGCGCGGATGGCGAGTTCACCCCATCCGGTGCCGATTTCGAGGACTTCGCTGCCGTCGCGGACGCCCGCGTAGTCGAGCACGCTGTCGATCTTGCGGTGCTGGGCGGCGGTGAGGTCGTCGTCGCCCGGCGCGAACAGCGCGGAGGAGTACGTCATCGACTGGTCGAGGAAGGCGCCGAACAGGTCGTTGGAGAGGTCGTAGTGCCGGTGGATGTTCGCCCGCGCGCCCTCGAGGGTGTTCTCCTCCGACGGCGGCTGCGTCCGCTCGGCGAGCCGGCGGAACTTCTGCAGCGCCGGCGGGACGAGCGTGGCCATCCGCTCGGCGAACGGCGTCAGCACCTCGGCGAGGTCGGACGCGGTCCAGTCACCGGCCATGTAGGACTCGCCGAAGCCGATCTTGGCTTCGACGCCGAGGCGGTGGAAGAACGCCTCGGGCCGCAGGATCCGCATTTCGGGTGACTCCGGGCCGCCGGCGCCGAGCACGGTGCCGTCCGGGAAGCTGACCCGCACGTCGAGCGGGCGCACCGCGCGGCGGAACAGCGCGGCGGCGATCCGCGCGCGCAGCGCGGAGTGCGGTGGGGTGGCCAGGCCCGGCCACCGGGTCCCGTCCGGGACGTCCCGGGCCGACGCCCGGTCAGCGCTCGAAGTGGTCACGGGTACTCCCTCCGGCCGGCCAGGTTCGCCGGTGATCGATCCTAGTCGCCGCACCCCCGCGGCGCGTCTCGGCGAATGCCCTGTTCGGGGCGTGTTCACACCGGTATCCGCAGCCGCTGCGGCCCGGTGGCGGCCCACGCCCCGCGGAGGGTCCCGCCGTCGTCGCCGGCGAGCAGGTCCAGGGTGAACGCCACGGTCAGCCGGGTCCAGACCCGGGCGCGGCGCAGCATCGCGTGGCCTTCGTTGGCCATCTCGAACCGGGCGACCCGCGCGGCCACGCCCGCGGCCCGTTCGGCGAAGGCGTGGGACTCCGCCGGGCTCGTCATCCGGTCGCGGGTGCCGTGCACGATCAGCACCGACCGCCCGGCGACGGCCGCCACCGGCTCGCCCCGCGGCGTCCACGGCGCCAGCGCGCACACCCCGCGCACGGCCGGGTCGTCGGCCACGCGCAGCGCGACCCGTGCCCCCATCGAGTGACCGACCAGCACGACCGGCAGGCCCGGGTGATCGGCGTGGATGCGCGCGAGGGCCCAGCGGGCGTCCTCGATCGGGTCCTCGGAGGGCGCGTTCCAGCCGTACCGGCGGTTGCGCAGCAGCCTGACCTCGACACCGCCGTGACCATCGGGGCTTCGCCCCGAGCCGGGGGCTCCGCCACCCGGGCCCCCCGAAAAGCCGCTTTTGCGGCCTGCGCGGTACAGGGCCCGCGCGATCGGCACCATCCGCAGATAGGCCAGCTTCCAGGGCGGCACGCTGCCCGTGCCCCGCTCGGCGCCGCCGTGCAGCACGAGCACGACCGCCCCGGTCCGCCCGCGCGCCTTCCACACGGACACCGCCGGATCCACCTCGACCACCCGCGTCCTCCTCTTCCCCCGCATCCGGGTCAACCTCGGTCCCCCACCCGGCTATTCCACCGCGCGAAGTGGTCCGCACGGTAGATTCGGCGCCCGATCCCCGACGGAAGGGTGGGTGTGGTGAGCGCCACGGACATCGCAGGCAGCGTCGCCGAACAGCTGGCGGAAGTCGAGCGGGCCAACGCCGAAGCGGTGCGGGCCGCGGCGGACCTGGTGCTGGGGGTGATCCGGGCCGACGCACTGGTCTATACCGCCGGCGCCGGGCACTCGCTGGCCGCGGTCGCCGAGACGTTCTACCGGGCCGGCGGGCTGGCCTGCGTCTACCCCCTCTACCACCCGGACCTGCTCCCGCTGCACGGCGCGGTACCCAGCACGCAGACCGAGCGGCGCAGCGGCCTGGCCGCCGAGGTGCTGGCCGAGCGCGCGCCGGGCCCGGACGACGTGCTGGTGGTCTTCTCGACCTCCGGCGTCAACCCCTACCCCGTCGAGCTGTGCATCGAGGCGCGCAAGCGGGGTGCGGCGGTGATCGCGGTGACGTCGCGGGCGTGCGTGGCCGCGGCGCCGCGGCGGTCGTCGAGCACGCTGGTCGAGCAGGGCACGGTCGTGCTGGACTCGCTCGTCGTCCCGGGTGACGCGAGCTACCCGCCGGCCGCGCCGCGCACCGCCCCGCTGTCCACTGTGGTCAACGCGTTCCTGTGGAACCTCGTGCTCGCCGACGTCTACGACCGCGGAACGGCCGAGGGCCTCGACGTCCCGCTGTGGCGAAGCTCCAATGTGGAGGGTGGCGACGAGGCGAACGCCGGGCTGCTGGCGAAGTACGGTGAAATCGTCCCCCGCCTGCGCTAGTTGGTGAACAAGCACCGGCCGGGCACGTCTTGACGCCGCGTGCCCGGCGGTTCTAGCGTCGACATACCGACTGGTCGGTGTGGACCGGTCGCTCCCGGAGGAGGTCCGATGGACAGTGCCACGGCGACGGTGCACGGCGAGTGCGCACCCGGCTTCGAACCGGTGCGCGAGGCCTTCGAGGAGAACTTCCGCTCCCGCGGCGAGCTGGGGGCCGCCTTCACCGCCGTCCGCGACGGCGAGGTCGTGGTGGACCTGTGGGGCGGGTGGTCCGGTCCGGAGCGTGACCGGCCGTGGCAGCCGGACACCCTGGCCAACGTCTGGTCGACGACCAAGGGCATGACGGCGCTGTGCGCGCACCGGCTCGCCGACGCGGGCGAGCTCGACGTCGACGCGCCGGTCGCGAAGTACTGGCCGGAGTTCGCCGCGGCCGGGAAGGCGGAGATCCCGGTGCGGTGGCTGCTTTCGCACCGCTCCGGCGTGCCCGGGATCGGGCTGGACCGGCCGGTGGCGATCGAGGAGCTCTACGACTGGGACCTGATGACGTCGCGGTACGCGGCCCAGGAACCGTTGACCGAGCCCGGGTCCGCGGGCGGTTACCACGCACTGGCCTTCGGCTGGCTCGTCGGCGAGGTCGTGCAGCGGGTCGCCGGGCAGGGCATCCGCGAGTTCTTCGCCGAGCAGGTCGCCGGACCGCTGGGCGCGGACTTCTCGATCGGCCTGGCGTCCGCGGCCGATCTCGACCGCTGCGCGACGCTGGTGGATCCGGTGATGACCGAGGAGATGGCGAACGCGCTGGCCACGGCGTTCGCCGCCGCCGGCCCGGTCGCGCAGGCGGCGTTGATGAACCCGCGCGTCCAAGGCCACGACGCGAACGACCCGGCCTGGCGCCAGGCGGTCATGCCGGCGTTGAACGGCCACGGCACGGCCCGCGCGATCGCCACGATCTACGCGGCCATCGCCGACGGCACCCTCCTGTCCCCGGCCGCGCTGGCCCGGGCCCGCGAGAGCCAGGGCAAGGAGACCGACGCCATCCTCGGCCTCCCCAACGAGTGGGGCCTGGGCTTCTACCTCGGCAGCGACGCCCGCGGCTTCGGCCCCAACCCCACCGCCTTCGGCCACGACGGCCTAGGCGGCTCCACCGGCGGAGCCGACCCGGAAAACGGCATCGCCTTCGGCTACACCCTCAACCAGCTCGGCCCCCTCATCCGCGACGACCCCCGCAAAATGGCCCTGGTCCAGGCCCTCTACGCCGCCCTCCCGCACACGTAACCCACGTGATCAGGGCCGTAACCCGTGTGATTGGAGCCGTAACTGGCGTGATTGAGGCCGGAACTCGCGAGTTACGGCTCCAATCACGCGAGATCCGGCCCGGATCACGCCAGTTCCGGCCCGGATCACGCCACGGCGGGTTCTTCGTCGGCGAACTGGGTTGCGTGGAGGGTGGCGTAGCGGCCGCCGGCGGCGAGGAGTTCGTCGTGGGTTCCGCGCTCGACTATCTCGCCGTGCTCGAGGACGAGGATCTGGTCGGCGGCGCGGACCGTCGAGAGGCGGTGGGCGATGACCAGGGCCGTGCGGCCGGCCAGGGCGTGGGTCAGGGCCTCGCCGACCGCCGCCTCGGACTCGGAGTCCAGGTGGGCGGTCGCCTCGTCGAGGATGACGACCTTGGGCTGGGCCAGCAGGAGACGCGCGATCGTCAGCCGCTGACGCTCGCCGCCGGAGAGGCGGTAGCCGCGCTCGCCGACCGTCGTGTCGAGGCCGTCCGGCAGCGAATGGACCAGCTCGCCGAGCCGGGCCCGCTCCAGGGCTTCCCAGATCTCGTCGTCGGTGACGCCGGGACGCGCGTACGCCAGGTTGGCGCGGATCGTGTCGTGGAAGAGGTGCCCGTCCTGGGTCACGACGCCGACGGTTTCCCGCAGTGAAGCGAAAGTCAGCTCCCGGACGTCCACATCGGACAGCCGCACCGAGCCGGAGTCGACGTCGTAGAGCCGCGGCAGCAGCGACGCAATCGTCGACTTCCCCGCCCCCGACGACCCGACCAGCGCGACCATCTGCCCCGGCTCGGCCCGGAACGAGATCCCGTGCAGCACCTCTTCCCCGCCGCGGTGGTCCAAAGTCGCGACGTCTTCCAGCGAAGCCAGCGAGTACCGGTCCGCCGCCGGGTACCCGAACCGGACGTCGGAGAACTCGACCGAAACCCCGCCCGCCGGAGCCAGCGCCCGCGCGGAAGGCTTCTCCTTGATCATCGGCTCCAGGTCGAGGACCTCGAAGACCCGCTCGAACGACACCAGCGCGGTCATGACGTCGACGCGCACGTTGGCCAGCGCGGTCAGCGGCGCGTACAGCCGGGTCAGCAGCAGGGCCAGCGCGACGACGGTGCCGGGGGCCAGCGCCCCGGTCAGCGCCAGGTACCCGCCGAGGCCGTAGACGAGCGCCTGCGCCAGCGCCGACACCAGGGTCAGGCTGGTCATGAACCAGCGGGTCAGCATCGCGGTCCGGACGCCGATGTCCCGCACGCGCCCGGCGCGCACGCCGAAGTCGTCGGCCTCCTGCACCGGCCGGCCGAACAGCTTCACCAGCGTCGCCCCGGGCGCGGAGAACCGCTCGGTCATCTGCGTGGTCATCCCGGCGTTGAGGTTCGCGGCTTCCCGCTGCAGCCCGGCCATCCGGCGGCCGAGCCGGCGCGCGGGGACGACGAAGATCGGCAGCAGCACCAGCGCGATCAGGGTGACCTGCCAGGACAGCGTCAGCATGACGGCCAGCGACAGCGCCAGCTGGATGACGTTGGTGACCAGCCCGGACAGCGTCGCGGTGAACGTCCGCTGCGCGCCGATGACGTCGTTGTTGAGCCGCGAAACCAGCGCGCCGGTGCGGGTGCGCGTGAAGAACGCGATCGGCATGCGCTGCACGTGCTCGAAGACCGCGCGCCGCAGGTCGTAGATGATGCCCTCGCCGATGCGCGCGGACTGCCACCGCTCGATCAGGCCGAACCCGGCGTCGGCGATCGCCAGCACGGCGATCACCACGGCGAGCCAGACCACGACGGCGACGTCGTGGCCGCCGACGATCGCGTCGACCACCTTGCCCGCCAGCACCGGCGTCGACACGGCGAGCACCGCCGAAACCACGGTGAGCACGAGGAAAGCCAGCAGCGGCCGCCAGTGCGGCCGGGCGAAGCGCGCCACGCGTTTGAGCGTGCCGCGGGTGAGCGCCTTCGGCGCGTCGCCGGCGCGCATCGCCGAGCTCCACAGCCCCCACATGTTGTCCACGGGAAACCCCCAGGATCAGAAACCTCTAGGTAAGCCGAGGTTTTTGCCGGATATGACCTGGACAACACCCCTGTTGTCCGTTTGCTTCCCGAGGTCGTTCACTCGGCGCGAACAACCTGGTGCAGGGCGGCGCGCAGCCGCTCGGCATCCTCGGCGGAGAGCGGCTCCAGCAGGAGTGCCTCCGCCTGCCGCGTGACTTCCACGCCCACCTCGCGGACGCGCTCCCCTTCGGACGTGAGCAGCACGAGGCGCTTGCGCCGGTCCCCCGGCGCGACCTCGCGCCGGACCAGGCCTTTGGCCTCCAGTTCGTCGACGAGCGCGACCATCGTCGTCCGGTCCACGCCGAGCCGGGCCGCGCCGTCCTGCTGCGACTGCGCCGGCCCGTCCCCGAAGAGTGTGAGCAGCGCGAGCTGCCGCCCGGTGACGCCGAGCGGCGCGTACAGCGGTTCGGCCAGCTCGGCGAGCCGCAGCTGGGCGTGCTTGAGCAGGTAACCGAGCCGCTGGCTGACGGCGAGGGGCGCACTGGACACGCACAGACTCTACACCTACGCTGATCGTCAGCTTGACTGATGATTTGTATAACTGACGATCAGGAGCTCCCCATGACCACCATCGGGCTCAAACCCCCGCAGCAGCACCTCGGCATCGCCGCCCTCCGCGAGACCTGGGCGATCGCCGACGACGCCGGGTTCGACGGCTGCTGGGTGTTCGACCACCTCGCGCCGATGGGCCCCGACCGCACCGGAGACGTCTTCGACGGCTGGAGCCTGCTGGCCGCGATGGCCGAGGCGACGAAGCGGGTGCGGATCGGCTGCCTGGTGTCCGGCAACACCAACCGGCACCCGGGCACGTTCGCCAAGATCGCCGCGACCGTCGACCACCTGTCCGGCGGCCGGCTCGACGTCGGCCTCGGCGCGGGCGGCGACGCGCTGACCGACGCGATGATGGGCACGCCGACGCCGGCACCGGTCGAACGCGTCGAACGACTGGCCGAAACCTGCGAAATCCTCGGTCTGCTGTGGACCCGGCCGGAAACCACCTTCCACGGCCGTCACTACACGCTCACCGGCGCGATCAGCGACCCGAAGCCGGCGCAACGGCCGAAACCTCCGCTGTGGCTGGGCAGCAGCGGCGAGAAACGCGGTCTGCGGGTCGTCGCCGAGCACGCCGACGTCTGGCTCAACGCGGCCCTGCCCGGGACGGAAATCGCCGAGCTGCAACGGCTTTCGCGCGTCCTGGACGCGCATTGCGCGGCGGTGGGCCGGGATCCGGCGTCGATCCGCCGGGCCGTCCAGTTCCGGCTGCCGTCCGATGCGGACAGCGCGCTGCGTCTCACGCAGAGCTACACCGACGCCGGCTTCACCGAGCTGGTGCTGATGCCCGCCGGCCGCGAAGACGTCGTCGCGGCGTCCGAGGCGGCCGCGAAGCTGCTCCCCCGCCTGCGAGACGTCGGCTGAACCGGGCGGCGGGTGCTCGGTAGCCTGGCGACGTGGAAACGGAGGTGGGCCAGGCGCCCGCATGGCGGCGCGCGGCCCGGCTCTTCACGGCGCCACCGCGCACCGGAGAGGCCGCGCCCCTGCGCTGGGACCTGGGGTTCTACCTGGCCTGCCTGGCTTTCGCGCTGCCGACCGCGCTGGTGTCGGAGTTCTACGGCTACCGCGTCTGGGGCAATTTCGCGACCGTGGCGTACGGCTTCGGCGTGGTGCACAGCGGGTACCTGCTGCTGTCCGCACGAAGCGGGCGTACGCCGCGTGGCGTACTCGGTTCACGCTGGTGCGGCATCGTCGCCGTCGCGTTGTTGGCGATGATCCTCCCGTTGGCGCTCCTGGTGATTCGCCGCCTGACCGGAGTGGACTGGCTGATCACGCCGTTCTCGTGGGCCGCGCAGCCCGAGGTCTGGGTGATCGAGCGGTCCGCGGATCTGCTGCTGCACCACGGAACCCCGTACGTCGACGTCAGCGCGCTCGGGCGGGCCCCCGAGGTAAACGATTACACACCGTACGGCCCGGTGATGGCGGTCTTCGGCCTGCCGCGGGCGCTGTTCGGCGGTACCCCGGTGGCGAACGCACTCACCGACGCCCGCTGGATGTTCGCGCTGGCCGCCGGCGCGTGCGTGCTGGGCACGCTGAAACTGCTGAAGTGGCCGAAGGTGCCGGTCGGCGCCGCGCAGCTCGCGCTGGCCTGCCCGCTCACCGCGCTCACCTGGGCCGTGGCCGGGCCGGACCTGGCCATCGTGGGCCTGCTGGTGCTCAGCTGCGCGCTCGCGGCCACCGGGCGGATCGCCTGGTCGGGCCTGGTGCTGGCGCTGGTCGTCAGCGCGAAGCTCATCGTCGCGCCCGCCGCGGCGGTGCTTGCCGTCCTCGTGCTGGTCCGTCGTGGGAACGGGCTCGACTGGGCGGCACTGGGCCGGTTCGCGGCGGCGCTGGTGGCGACGACGGCCGCCCTGCACCTGCCGGTGTACCTGGTGGATCCGGCGGCGTTCGTCGAGCACGTCTTCCGGTTCCCGCTCGGGATGGGCGCCGTGCGCTCGCCCGCGGCCAGCCCGCTGCCGGGCCACCTGATCGCCGAGACCGGCCCGGTCGGGCAGGTGGCGGCGTTCGCGCTCGTCGGCGCCGCGGCCGTGGCGATGGTCGTCTGGCTGGTGCGCCGGCCCCCCGCGAACGGCTCCGCCGCACTGCTGCGCATCGCCGTCGGACTCGGCGCGTTGATCCTGCTCACCCCGGCCACCCGGTACGGCTACCTGGTGTACCCGCTGGTCCTGCTCGGGGCCCACCTGGCCTTCCGCGTGGCCGAAGTTCCCGCTGCGCCCCCCGCGCAGCAGTCCGCGACTACTTCTTCTTGACCCTGGTGGCCCCGCCGCGCCCCCGCAGCTGGACGCCCGACTCCGACAGCACCCGGTGGACGAACCCGTAGGACCGGCCCGTCGACTCCGCCAGTGCCCGGATGCTCGAGCCCTTCTCGTATTTCTTCTTCAGGTCAGCGGCCAGCTTGTCGCGCGTGTTGCCGGTGATCCGCGCGCCTTTCTTGAGATCAGCCACGTCGATCGCCTTCCCGCCGAGAGTGTTCTGGGCCACATATCGGCCCCTGCCGGGGCAATGATCGAACACTGAGCGCCGGAATGCCAGACGACAGACGCGAAACAGCCGAAATTGCGATCACATTGGGCCATTCCAGTGCTCTACGGCGAGTGATCTTGCACCCGAATGGACGCAGGCTCAGGCGAGCTGGACGAGTTCGAGGTAGTCCGCCGACCAGTGGTCCTCGGTTCCGTCGGGGAGCAGGATGACCCGCTCGGGCTCCAGCGCCTCGACCGCACCCGGGTCGTGCGTCACCAGGACGACAGCACCGGCGAAGCTGCGCAAGGCGTCCAGGACCTGGGCCCGGCTGGCCGGATCGAGGTTGTTCGTGGGCTCGTCGAGCAGCAACACGTTGGCAGCACTGGAGACCAGGCCCGCCAGCGCGAGCCGGGTCTTCTCGCCGCCGGAAAGCGTGCCGGCCGGCTGGTCGAGTTGTTCGCCGGTGAAGAGGAACGAGCCGAGCAGGTTCCGCAACTCCTGCGCTCCGGTGTCCGGAGCGAGATGTCGGATGTTTTCCCACACCGACGCGTCATGATCAAGAGTTTCGTGCTCCTGTGCGTAATACCCCAAACGCAATCCGTGACCCGGAACGACGGATCCGGTGTCCTGGGTTTCCATTCCGCCGAGCAGCCGGAGCAAAGTCGTCTTTCCCGCGCCGTTCAGCCCGAGTACGACAACCTTCGAACCGCGGTCGATGGCGAGATCGACGCCGGTGAAGATTTCCAGCGAGCCGTACGACTTCGAGAGGCCCTCCGCGGTGAGCGGGGTGCGGCCGCAGGGCGCGGGCTCCGGGAACTTGATCCGGGCGACCTTGTCCGCCTGGCGGGTGTCCTCGAGCGAGGACAGCATCTGCTCCGCGCGGCGCGCCATGTTCTTGGCCGCCACGGCCTTCGTCGCCTTCGCACCGAGCTTCGCGGCCTGCTGCTGCAGCGCCGACGCCTTCTTCTCGGCGTTGGCGCGCTCGCGGCGGCGGCGCTTCTCGTCGGTGGCGCGCGCGTCGAGGTAGCGCTGCCAGCCCATGTTGTACAGGTCCAGCTCGCCGCGGGTGGCGTCGAGGAACCAGACCTTGTTGACCACGTCGGCCAGCAGCTCGACGTCGTGGCTGATCACGACCAGGCCGCCGTCGTGCTGCTTGAGGAAGCCGCGCAGCCAGTTGATGGAGTCGGCGTCGAGGTGGTTGGTCGGCTCGTCGAGCAGCAGGATCGTCTCGGACTTGCCGCCGGCGCCGGCTTCGGCCGCGGCGAACAGGATCCGCGCCAGCTCGACGCGGCGGCGCTGACCACCGGAAAGCGTCTGCAGCGTCTGCGCGAGGACGCGGTCGGCGAGGCCCAGGTTGGAGCAGATCCGCGCGGCTTCGCTCTCCGCGGCGTACCCGCCGAGGGAGGCGAAGCGCTCTTCGAGCCGGGCGTAGCGGTTGATGGCCTTGTCGCGCGCGGCGTCGTCGACGAGCTCGGCCATCGAGGCTTGCGCCTTTTCCATGTCGCGCATCAGCTTGTCCAGACCACGCGCGGAGAGCACACGGTCCTTCGCCGTGACCGAAAGATCGCCTTCGCGCGGGTCCTGCGGCAGGTAGCCGAGCTCGCCGGTGCGGCGGACGTCGCCCGCGTGCGGCTCGCCTTCGCCGGCGAGGACCTTCAGCGAGGTGGTCTTGCCCGCGCCGTTGCGGCCGACGAGACCGATGCGGTCGCCGGGCTGGATGCGGAGGGTGACGCCGTTGAGCAGGATGCGCGAACCCGCGCGCAGCTCAAGGCCGGTGGCCGTGATCAAGGGAAACTCCCGTGGAAAAGGGGCGTACGGAGGACAGCGTCAAGCGGCCGCTCGGGCCGCGGCGTCACTCCAGCTGAATATCCACGAAGCCCAGTGTACGGGGCAGCGTCGAGCACTTTTCCCCGGACGTGCGCAGGCTCACCCGTCGTGCAGCGTGATCAGCACGGACAGTGCCCGCACCGCGGCTTCGTCGAGGACGGCCCGGCTGGGCTCGCCGACGTCCAGGACCCGGGGCTCGGCGCGGGCGAACAGCGGCGCCAGCCGGCGGTCCTCCCGCAGCTCGTCGAGGGCCCGCCGGTCGCCGCCTAGCACCACGGCGTCCACTTCGGACAACCGCGGGACCAGCACCTCGAAGGCGTCTTTCGCCGCGTCCTGCAGCGCCTGCCGGACCTGCCCCGCGCGACGCCGGGCGAAGCGCTGCTGCGACCAGCCACCGGCCGCCGAGCGGCCCTGGACGAGGTGGCGGTCGGTGCGGGAGACCTCGATCCGGCCGTCGCGCGCGATGCCGACGCTGTGGCTTCTGCGCCGCACCACCACGAGCGCGAGGCGTCGCGGCACCAGCGCGTGGGCGACGAGCCCGGCCACCGACGGTTCTCCGAGGGGGCCGAACGGGACAGTGGCGGTCGCGGAGCTGCCGTCGGCCGCGATCACCCGGACGTGTGGCGTTCGGTGCGTCCAACGCACCCAATGTGGCGTTCGGTGCGTCCAACGCACCGAACGCCACATTGGGTGCGTTCAACGCAACCAACGCCACATTGGGGCGCTTCAGGTCTCGTCCAGCCGGCTTTCCAGCGCGTCCAGCCGGTCCGACCAGAACCGGCGGTAGGGCGCCAGCCAGGCGTCGACCTCGGCCAGGGGCTCCGGGCGCAGGGCGTAGCACCGCTTCTGCGCCGCGACCCGGACCGTCACCAGCCCGGCTTCGCGCAGCACCCGCAGGTGCTTGGACACCGCGGGCTGGCTGAGCGCCAGCTCGTCGACCAGCTCGCCGACCGAGCGCTCGCCGTCGCGCAGCAGGTCGAGGATGGTCCGGCGCCGGGGTTCGGCGAGGACGTCGAAAGTCTGCATCACCCCTGAAATGTGCTCCGCCGGGCATATTCCTGTCAAGGAATGTGGATCTGCCATGGTCTGAACCATTGACCTAGTGGTCTAGTCCACTTACGGTGAGTGTGGTCCCCACCACTCCGGCACCGTCGCCGTGAGTAATTCCCGGGAGGGAGAACGCATGTCCCGTTTGCGCAGGAAGAGCTTCTCGGCCCTGCTGGCCGTGGCGGCCGCCGCGGGCCTCGTCGCGGGCGGCGCGACCGCCCCGGTGGCCGCCGCCGCGACCGAGAACGCCCAAGCCTCCGTCGGCAAGGTGGTCGGCTACTTCACCGAATGGGGGGTTTACGACCGCAACTACCACGTCAAGAACATCGAGACGTCGGGTTCGGCGAGCAAGCTGACCCACATCAACTACGCGTTCGGCAACGTGACGAACGGCGGCTGCGCGATCGGCGACGCCTACGCCGACTACCAGAAGACCTACGACGCTGCGGGCAGCGTCGACGGCGTCGCCGACACCTGGGACCAGCCCCTGGCCGGCAGCTTCAACCAGCTCAAGAAGCTCAAGGCCAAGCACCCCGGCCTGAAGGTCCTCTGGTCCTTCGGCGGCTGGACCTGGTCGGGCGGCTTCGCGCAGGCCGCGAAGAACCCGGCCGCGTTCGCGAACTCCTGCTACAACCTGGTCAACGACCCGCGCTGGGCCGGCGTCTTCGACGGCATCGACATCGACTGGGAGTACCCCAACGCCTGCGGCCTGAGCTGCGACACCAGCGGCGCGGCGGCGTTCAAGAACCTCCTGGCGGCCCTGCGCGCGAAGTTCGGCTCGAAGCTGGTCACCGCGGCGATCACTGCCGACGGCACCAGCGGCGGCAAGATCGACGCGGCCGACTACGGCGGCGCGGCGCAGTACGTCAATTGGTACAACGTGATGACCTACGACTACTTCGGCGCCTGGGCCGCGCAGGGCCCGACGGCTCCGCACTCGCCGCTCACCAGCTACGCGGGCATCCCGACCGCCGGTTTCTACTCCGACGCGGCGATCCAGAAGCTCAAGAGCAAGGGTGTCCCGGCGAGCAAGCTGCTGCTGGGCATCGGGTTCTACGGCCGCGGCTGGACGGGCGTCACGCAGAGCGCCCCGGGCGGCACCGCGACCGGCCCGGCGCCGGGCAAGTACGAGCAGGGCATCGAGGACTACAAGGTGCTCAAGACGTCCTGCCCGGCGACCGGCACGGTCGCGGGGACCGCGTACGCCAAGTGCGGCAGCAACTGGTGGAGCTACGACACCCCGGCGACCATCGCGGGCAAGATCTCCTACGCGAAGACCCAGGGCCTGGGCGGCGCGATGTTCTGGGAGCTCTCGGGCGACACCACGAACGGCGAACTGATCACCGCCGTCGCGAAGTGACGACCCCCGGTGCGGCCGGCCGCCGGCCGCACCGGGGCTCATACCGCCCCCGCGGGTGGGTGCTCCGCCGTCGCGCGCAGCAGTTCGCCGAGCACCCCGATGTCCACATCGGACAGCCGCTTGAACCGGACGCAGCTCTTCCCGACCGAAACCTTCGGGCGGCCTCGCCCTAGGTTTCGGGGGCACGAGCCGACGTTCCGGCTGACCGGCGGCCGGACGGTCGCGTCCGCCGTCTTCGCGCCGGTCCCGCTCGAGCCCCGGACGTGCCGGACCCCGACGAGGCCGGAGTGGCGCACGCTGCGGGATCGGTGCGAGCAGGACGATCATCTCGTCGTGTCCGGCGCGGTGGTCCTCGTGCGGGAGTCGCCGGTGCCCCCGTTTATCGTCGTCGGCGTGAAGTTCAGCGGATTCGGCGAGTACGCCGTCGACTTCTTCGACGGCCTCGTGGAGGACAACTCCAAGCCCTACTGGGACGACCACGTCGAGACCTACAAGTCCGACGTCCGCGCGCCGATGGAAGCGCTGCTGGCCGAGCTCGCCCCCGAGTTCTCCGACGGCTTCGGCGAGCCCAAGGTGTTCCGCCCCTACCGCGACGTCCGCTTCGCCAAGGACAAGACGCCGTACAAGACCCACTGCGGCGGGGTGATCGAGCAGGGCCGCGGCGGCGGCGCCTACTACGTCGAGGTGGGTCCCGAGGGCCTGCGCGTCGGCGGCGGCTGCTTCTACCTCGCTTCCGACCAGATCGCCCGGTTCCGCAAGGCGGTCGACACGGAGCTGCACGGCGAAGCGCTGCGGAAGATCCTCGCCAAGCTGGAGCGCACGGGCTGGGAGGTCAAGGGCGACCGCCTGAAGTCGAAGCCGCGCGGGTTCGCCGAGGACCACCCGCGCCTCGACCTGCTGCGCTACCGCTCGGTGTACGCCGTGCGCGGCTGGGAGCCCGACGACGTCCTACACGAGCGAGGTGCCTTCGACCGCGTCCGCAAGGCCTGGCGGCAGCTGCGCGAGTTCAACGAGTGGGCCCGCGACCGGGTCGGCCCGAGTGAGCGGCCGCGTCGCTAGCGTGATCTGACGAGGCAGGTTCTGAACATCTTCTTGAACATTCGGGATCGGTACAGACGAACGCGCGAAGAGGGTCTACGCTATGTGGACGTGAGCCGACGCGCGAAGATCGTTTGTACCCTGGGCCCTGCCACCGCGACCCCGGAGAAGATGCGGGCCCTGGTGGATGCCGGCATGGACGTGGCCAGAATGAACTTCAGCCACGGCAGCCACAGCGACCACAAGCAGGTCTACGACCTGATCCGGGCCGCCGCCGCGGAGAGCGGGCGGGCGGTCGGCATCCTCGCCGACCTGCAGGGTCCGAAGATCCGCCTGGGCACCTTCGCCGGCGGGCCGGTCGAGTGGCACAACGGCGACATCGTCCGGATCACCGTCGAGGACGTCGCCGGCACCCACGACCGCGTCTCGACCACCTACAAGGGCCTGGCGAAGGACGCCAAGCCCGGCGACCGCCTGCTCGTCGACGACGGCAAGGTCGGCCTGGTGGTCAAGGGCGTCGAGGGCCCGGACGTCGTGTGCGAGGTCACCGAGGGCGGCCCGGTCAGCAACAACAAGGGCGTCTCGCTGCCCGGCATGGACGTCTCGGTGCCGGCGCTGTCCGACAAGGACATCGAGGACCTCGAGTTCGCGCTCGAGCTGGGCGTCGACTTCATCGCCCTGTCCTTCGTCCGCTCGCCGGCCGACATCGACCTGGTCCACCAGGTGATGGACCGGGTCGGCAAGGGCCGGCTGCCGGTCGTGGCCAAGATCGAGAAGCCCGAAGCCGTCTACAACCTCGAAGCCATCGTGCTGGCCTTCGACGCGGTGATGGTCGCCCGCGGCGACCTCGGCGTCGAGCTGCCGCTGGAGCAGGTCCCGCTGGTGCAGAAGCGCGCCATCCAGATCTGCCGCGAGAACGCGAAGCCGGTCATCGTCGCGACGCAGATGCTCGAGTCGATGATCAACAACTCCCGCCCGACCCGCGCGGAGGCGTCCGACGTCGCGAACGCGGTGCTCGACGGCACCGACGCGGTGATGCTGTCCGGCGAGACCAGCGTCGGCCGCTACCCGATCGAGACCGTGCAGACGATGGGCCGGATCATCGAGGCGGTCGAGACCGACTCGCCGATCGTGCCGCCGTTGTCGCACGTCCCGCGCACCAAGCGCGGCGTCATCTCCTACGCCGCCCGCGACATCGGCGAGCGGCTCAACGCGAAGGCCCTGGTCGCGTTCACCCAGTCCGGTGACACCGTGCGCCGCCTCGCGCGGCTGCACACCCGGCTGCCGCTGCTGGCGTTCACCCCCGAGGAGTGCGTGCGCAGCCAGCTGTCGATGACCTGGGGCACCAACACCCGGATCGTCCCGCAGGTCAGCTCCACCGACCAGATGATCCAGCAGGTCGACCACGCGATGCTGGAGATGGGCAAGTACCAGAAGGGCGACCTGGTCGTCATCGTGGCCGGTTCCCCGCCGGGCACCGTCGGGTCGACCAACCTGATCCGCGTGCACCGGCTCGGTGAAGACGACCACGCTTGAGAGACCGACCGCTCAGTATGCACGTATGGTCCTGACATGACTGAAATGGCCAGGACGGCCGCCACCGAACTGGAGCTTCCCGGTGGCGGCCAGCCGGTGCTCGACCGCCTGATCGCGCTGCTCGACCTCGAAAAGATCGAAGAGAACATCTTCCGCGGGGTCTCGCCGGCCCACTCGCCGGTGCGGGTGTTCGGCGGCCAGGTCGCCGGCCAGGCGCTGGTCGCGGCCGGGCGCACGGTCCCCGAGGAACGCCGGGTGCACTCGCTGCACGCGTACTTCATCCGCGGCGGCGACCCGAGCGTGCCGATCGTCTACGAGGTCGACCGGATCCGCGACGGCCGGTCGTTCACCACCCGCCGGGTGGTGGCGATCCAGCACGGCAAGGCGATCTTCTCGCTCTCGGCGTCGTTCCAGAAGGACGAACCGGGCATCGAGCACTCCGAGGTCATGCCGGAGGGCGTGCCGGCGCCGGAGACGCTGCCGACGCTGATGGAGCGCGCCGAAGGGTACGCGATCGGCGCGCACGCCCGGCCGCGGCCGATCGACCTGCGGTACGTCAACGAGCCGCCGTGGGTCACCCGGGAGACCGGCGAGCGGCCCGCGCGCAACCAGGTGTGGATGCGCGCCGACGGCAAACTGCCGGACCAGCAGCTGCTGCACGTCTGCGTGCTGACCTACGCCTCGGACATGACGCTGCTGGACTCGGTGCTCGCCCGCCACGGCGTCTACTGGGACACCGACAAGGTGCTCGGCGCCAGCCTCGACCACGCACTGTGGTTCCACCGGCCGTTCCGCGCGGACGAGTGGTTTCTCTACGACAGCGCCTCCCCGACGGCGTCCGGCGCCCGCGGCCTGGCCGCCGGCCGGTTCTTCGCCCAGGACGGCACGCTGATCGCCACGGTCGTCCAAGAAGGACTCCTGCGCGTGTTGTGAGGTTCGCCGGGAAATCACCCTCACGGGCGACCAATTGCCCGAATATCCGTCCCCGGAATAGGGCATTCGACCCGGGTGAGGAGCCCGGGACCGATCGGGGGACAGCCCCGGACTCCTCCGTCCGATGATCGCGCGGCACTCCGCGCGGTCATCGTCTACCCTGCTCAGAGGCCGGTCTAAGCCACGGCTGGCCGACTGACAGGCGCCCGACGCAGTGCAGGGTGCGAGGATACAAGAGCATTCTGCAAATTGCAGATCCGGCGCCGGAATCGACTCGTTGTTAATGCTCCACCGACTCCGCGCCCGGATGGTTGGATACAGGTAGCACTCGACATCCGGAGGTGCCGCGATGGCAAGGGGACAGAGCCCCACGGTCCGCCGCCGGCGGCTGGCGGGGGAGTTGCGCCGGCTCCGCGAGGCCGCCGACCTCACCATCGACGAGGTGGGCGAGAAGCTCGAGTGCTCGGCGTCGAAGATCAGCCGCATCGAGACCGGCCACGTCGGCGTCACCCCGCGTGACGCCCGGGACATGCTCGCCCTCTACGGCATCACCGGCGACGAGCAGGAGGCGCTCGTCCAGCTGGCCAGGGAGGCCCGCAAGCGCGGCTGGTGGCACGCCTACAACGAGGTGTTCACCGGCACCTTCGTCGGGCTCGAAGCCGACGCCAGCTCGCTGCGCGCGTTCCAGGCCCTGCTGGTGCCCGGGCTGCTGCAGACCGAGCGGTACGCCCGCGCGGTGATCCGCGCGCTGCGGCCGGACGCCGAGGACGCCGAGATCCGCCGCCGCGTCGCCGCCCGGATGGCCCGGCAGGAGCTGCTGTCCGAGACCCCGCCGCCGGAGTACTGGGCGGTGATGGACGAAGCCGTGCTCCGCCGCGTGGTCGACAGCCCCGAAGTGATGGCCGAGCAGCTCTACCGGATGGTCGCCGTCGCCGAGAAGCCGAACGTGACCATCCAGGTCGTGCCGTTCGGGGCCGGCGCGCACCCCGGCATGGAAGGCCCTTTCCTCATCATGGGCTTTCCCGAGCAGGCCGACCCGGACGTCGTCTACGTCGACGACAGCACGTCCAGCGGTCTTTACCTGGAGGAACCCACAGACGTGCGGCGCTACGGGCTGATGTTCGACCATCTGCGCGCCGCCGCACTGAAACCGGACGACTCGGTGAACCTGATCGCCGAGGCGGCCGGACGGTTCGCCGAACAGGCGGCCGTACCGGGTCCGGTGCACCATCCGGAACCGAGGACACAGTAAGGGAGTGGGGACCATGGAAGCAGAACTCTCCGGGGCGCGGTGGCGCAAGAGCAGCCACAGCGGCGGCGGCAACGACTGCGTCGAGGTCGCGTTCGTCGAAGGCGGAGCCGCGGTGCGCGACTCGAAGGACCCCGAAGGGGGTGCGTTCCGCCTGCCCGCGTCGGGCTGGCGGGGGCTGCTGGCCGCGGTGCGGACCGGCGGCCCAGCACGCGACTGAGCCCTCTGAAGAAGACCCCTTACCCCCGCCGAGCTGGGCTCGACCGGGAGTAAGGGGTCTTTTCGCGGCCAGGCGTACGTGATCACCCGATGCCCGGGGCGGCACCTCAGGACGAATCTGAGTGCTACCAACCGCCAGGGACAGGGGAACACGATGCACAGCGATCTGATGCTCGACGCAGTCCGGGCCGAAGCGGCCTACCGGGCCGAGGAACTGCGGAAGGCCGGGCGCAGCGCCTGGGCCGCCCGCGCCCGCCGCGTCGTCCGCCACGTGCGGGCCACGCGCACCGACGTCGACGTACCGAAGCAGGAGCGCCGGGAAGCCGCGCGGGCGACCGCCGAAACCGCCCGGTAAGGGGCGGCGAGATGGTGTCGATGGCGATAAGCGGTCGGAAACTGTCGGTGGGGTGAGCAACAATGCTCCTCGTGCCCCGACTCGGCTCCGGAATCCCGCTCGTCGCCCGTACCCACGAGATGCGGCGGCTCCGCGCCGCCTTCGCCAGGGCCGAACGTGGCGAAGCCGGCGCGGTGCTGCTCTCGGGGGACGCCGGGGTCGGCAAGACCCGGCTGCTGACCGCGCTCGCCGAGCACGTCGCCGGCGGCAGTGGGCTCGTGCTCACCGGCCGCTGCATCGACGTCCGCGAAGGCGGTCTTCCTTATCTTCCGTTCGCCGAGGCGCTCGCCCCGCTGGGCAGCGCGACGGATCCGGCGGTCGCCGCCGCGGTGCGGGCCCGGCCCGCCCTCGGGCGGCTGCTGCCGCAGGGGCAGGGCCTCGAGGAGCCCCGGGCGGCCGAACACCCGCCGATGACCTCCAACGACCGGGAAACCATGGTGCGGCCCCGGCCGGAGCAGGATCTCGGTCAGCTGCAGTTGTTCGACGCGGTACTGGGGGTGCTGACCGAGATAGCGCAGGCGCGCCCGGTGGTGATCCTCCTGGAGGATCTCCACTGGGCCGACGCCTCGACCCACAACCTGCTGTCCTTCCTGCTCAGCCGCCTGCGGGCGCAGCGGCTGCTGGTCGTGGGCAGCTACCGCGAGGAAGACGTCCACCGGCGGCACCCGCTGCGCGGCCTCCTCTCCGAACTGGTCCGGCTCGCCACGGTCGAGCGCGTCGACCTGCAGCCCTTCGGCGCGGCCGACGCCCGCCGGTTCGTCGAGGCGCTGGCGGACGAGCCGCTGCCGCCGGACGTCGTGGCCGACATCGTCAGCCGCTCCGAGGGCAACCCGTTCTTCGCCGAGGAGCTGCTCGCCACCAAGACCGAGTGCAACGACCTGCCCGCCGGGCTGGCCGAGGTACTGCTGTCCCGGCTCGAGCGGCTCTCGCCGGACGCCCGGCGGGTCGCGCGGGTGATCTCGGTGGCCAACGAGCCGGTCATGCACGGCGCGCTCGCCGAAGTCTCCGCGCTGGGGGAACTCGAACTCGACGAGGCACTGCGCGAAGCCGTCCAGCACCACGTGCTGGTCGTGCTCTCGGACGGCTCGTACACGTTCCGGCACGCGTTGCTGCAGGAAGCGGTGTACGGCGACCTGCTGCCCGGGGAGCGGTCACGCACGCATGCGGCGTACGCGGCGCGGATCAAGGCGCGTCCTCAAGGGCGCGGCCATGACGCGAAGCTGGCCTACCACTCGATGCAGAGCAGCGATCTCGCCACCGCGTTGCCGGCGTTGCTGCGCGCGATGGACGAAGCCGAGAAGCTCGGCGCGCCCGGGTCGGCGCTTCAGCACGTCGAACAGGCGCTGTCCATCTGGGACGCCGTCACGCCGGCGGACCGGCCCGAAGGGGTCGACGAGCTGCAGCTGCTGTACGAAGCGTCGTACTTCGCGGGGACGTCCGGGGAGCCCGAGCGGGCCGCCGCGTTCGCCCGCTCCGCCACCCAGGCGCTGACCGGCGAGATCCCGAACGACCGGGCCGCGAAGGTGTGGCGGCGGCTGGCGGACGCACTGCTGGCGTTGGAAGGCACCCTGGACGAGGCGGTCGCCGCCATCGACCGGGCCTGGGACCTGGTCAAGGACACCGAGCCCAGCTCCGCGCGCGCCTGGGTGCTCGCCAGCCGGGCCGGCTTCCTCCGGATCCTCGACCAGCCCGAGGCGGCGCTGGACAGCGCGCTCACCGCGGTCGCCGACGGGCAGGCCGTGGGCGCGACCGGAGCCGAGGCGTCCGCGCTGGTCACCCTGGGCACGCTGGCCGACTCGCGCGGCGATGCCGCCGAGGCCCGGGAGCGGCTGCGCCAGGCCCAGCGCAAGGCGCGTGAGGTCGGCGCGTACAACACCGAGATCCGCGCGACCTACTTCCTGGCGCTGAGCCACGACGACCAGGGCGACTTCGCCGCGGCGCTGGAGCACGCCTCCCACGGCGTCGCGCGGGCCGAGGAAGCCGGGCTGAGCTGGAGCGTCTACGGGCTCGAGCTGCGGGCGCGGCAGCTGATGCTGCGCTACCTGATGGGCGACTGGCCGGACGAGAGCGCCGGCCGCGCCGGGCGCGGGGTGTCCAGCGCGGTCGCCGCGCGGATCCTGGCCATCTGGTCGCTGTTCGTCGTCGCGCGCGGCCGGTTCGGCGAGGCCGAGAAGCTGCTGTCCGGGCTGCGGCAGCACTGGACGGCGGACATGCAGATCCCGCTGTCGGCCGGGGGCGCCGGCATCGAGCTGGCGTACTGGCGCGGTGACCACGCCGGCGCCGTGCGCCAGGCCGAAGACCTGATCGGCTGGCTGGAGCGGATCGAACCCGCCCTGCTGGCCGGCATCCGGGTCGCCGCGCTCGGCGTGTCCGCCGCGGCGAGGGTGGCCGCCGACGCCCGGCTCCACGGCGACCAGGCCGCCGCCGGAGCCGCGGTGGCGGCCGGCGAACGGCTGCTGGCGCACGGCCGGATGTGCTCGGTCGCCGGCCAGCCGCGCTCGGGGACGCTCGGGCCGGAGGGCCGCGCCTGGCTGGCCCGCCTGGAGGCGGCGGCGACCTGCCTGTCCGGTCGGGGCGACGCGGACAGGTGGGCGGCCGCGGCGGAGGCGTTCGGCTACGGCGCCGTCTACGAGCAGGCGATCTGCCGCTGGCACGAGGCGGAAGCCCGGCTGGCGGCCGACTCCGACGCCGGCACGGCCCTGGAGGCGGCCCACGCGGTGGCGGTCCGGCTCGGCGCGATCCCGCTGCGCGACGCGGTCCGCGACCTGGCCCACCGCGCCCGCATCGAGCTGGACGGCGTCGAACCGGCACCCCCGGCCCGCACGGTCACCGACCCCCTGACCGACCGCGAGCGCGACGTCCTCGAGCGCGTCGCCCTCGGCCGCACGAACCGCCAGGTCGGCGAAGAGCTCTACATCAGCGAAAAAACGGTGAGCGTCCACCTGTCCCGCGTGATGGCCAAGCTCGGCGCCAGTCGCCGCGCGGAAGCCGTCGCCATCGCCTACGACCGAGGCCTCCTCACCGCCCCCACCGCCGAACACGCGTGACGGAAGCCGGAACTCACGTGATTGGAGCCGGAACTCACGTGATTGAGGCCGGATCTCGCGTGATTCGGGCCGTTACGGCTTCAATCACGCGAGTTCCGGCTCGGATCACGCGAGTTACGGGTCAGCGGGGGAGGCGGCGGAGGGCCTTGAGGCCGAACGTCATGCCTCGGGACCACAGCGAACCCGGGACAGCGCGGGGCGGGCGGAGGGCGAGGCCGCGCTGGAGCGCGATCGACTGGGACTCCGTGTACTTCAGCAGGCCCTCGGCGCCGTTGCGGCGGCCGACGCCGGAGTCCTTCATCCCGCCCATCGGGACGCCGACGCTGCCGAACGTCGCCGCGTAGCCTTCGTTCACGTTGACCGTCCCGGCCTTCAGCCGCGCCGCGACCTCCCAGCCCGCGCGGCCGTTGCGGGACCACACGCTGGCGTTGAGCCCGAACGGCGTGTCGTTGGCCCGCTCGATCGCGTCCGTGACGTCGGTGTAGCCGTAGATCGACACCACCGGCCCGAACGTCTCCTCCGCGAACGGCAGCATGTCCGGGGTGACGTCCGAGAGCACCGTCGGCTCGTAGAACAGCGGGCCGAGGTCGGGTCGCGCGCGGCCGCCGGTGAGCACCGACGCGCCCTTCGCGCGGGCGTCCTCGACGTGCGCCGACACCGCCGCGAGCTGGTCTTCCGACGTCAGCGAGCCCATCTGGGCGTGGTAGTCCAGCGCGCCGCCGAGCCGCACCGCCGCGGTCCGGGCGACGAACGCGCGGGTGAACTCGTCGCGGATGTCCTCGTGGACGTAGATCCGCTCGACCGACACGCACAGCTGCCCGGCCGAGGAGAAGCACGCCGTCACCGCGCCCGTCGCGGCCTTCGCGACATCGGCGTCGGGCAGCACGACCATCGGGTTCTTGCCGCCGAGCTCCAGCGAGTACGACGTCAGCCGCTTCGCCACCTGCCCGGCCAGCTCCTTGCCGGTCGGCGTGGACCCGGTGAAGCAGAGGTAGTCCGATTCCTCGACCAGCGCGGTGCCGATCTTCGAGCCCCGGCCGAGCACGATCTGCCAGGTCCCGGCGGGCAGCCCGGCCTCCTCGGCGAGCTCGTGCAGCCACAGCGCCGAAAGCGCGGTCTGGTTGTCCGGCTTCTGCACGACGGCGTTGCCCGCGGCCAGCGCCGGCAGGACGTCCATCGCGGTCAGGGCCAGGGGGTAGTTCCACGGCGAGATGATCCCGACGACGCCCTTGGGGTGCCGGACCTCGCCCGCGCGGGTCAGGCCGGGGATGACGCCGGCGACCCGGCGGGGCGCGAGGATCTTCGCCGCGTGCTTGCCGTAGTAGGCCGCCACCAGCGCGGTCGCGCTGACCTCGTCGAACGCGTCGAGCCGCGCCTTGCCGGCTTCGACCTGGACCAGGTCGAGCGCTTCGTCCTGCCGCGCGAGGACGAGGTCGTGCAGCCGGGTGAGGACGCGGGCGCGTTCGGCGGGGGAGCGGTCCGCCCACGGCCGCTGGGCCGCCCGGGCACCGTCGAACACCGCGCGGACGTCGGCGTCGGTGGCCTGCGGGAGGGTGGCGATCGGCAGCCCGGTGAAGGGCGCCCGCATCCGGATCGGCGCCGAGTCCGCGCCGCCCCGGACGCGGGCGACGAGCTCAGCCGCCCGCTTCGAGCTCGGCGCTCCGGCGACGCCGCCGATCGTCGGCGGCAGCGAGGTGTCTTCGACCGCGTTCGCGGGGGTCGTGCTGGTCATGACGTCTCCGTTCCGCGGAGTCCGCGCGACGTCGCGCGGAGGTTACCGACGAGTACACCATACCGTCGGTACGTCAGCTGTCCAGCGTGATGTGAATAAAATTCACGTATTGGGTGGGTTCAGTGGCGGCAGCTGGTAGTTCGGCTCGGTCGGTTCCTGCCGGTCCGGGTGCGGCTGCGCCTGGGTGACGCCGCCGTAGGGATCGTCGGGCTGCGGCGAGGGAGACGCCGTGCTGCCGTACGAGGGCGGTGGCTGCGGGCCGGTCTGCGGCGGGGCCTGCGCGGGGAACGGCTGCGACGGCGGATATCCCTGGTACGGCTGTGCGAACTGCGGCGGCGCCGGGTACGGCCTCGACGGCTGCTGGTACGGCCCCGGTGGCGGCCCGGCGGGAGCCGCGGCGGGGGCCTGCCGCCCGGCCAGTGCCGCGGACACCAGCGCCAGCAGGGCGACGATCCCGCCGCCGACCAGCAGCCAGAACCCGATCCCGGTCAGATAGTGGGACTTGACCGTCCCTTCGTCGGACTCGTAGCTCAACGTCGCCGAGACGTCCATGCCGAGCATCCACACCGCCGCGGTCACCCCGGCGGCGCCCGCCACCAGGGCCGTCCGCGCGGCCGAGCGCACACCGGGTTTCGCGGAGCGGCGCGCGCCGGCGAACGCCAGCCCGGCCCCGGCCAGCAGCACGACCGAGGCGGCGGTCAGCGGGATGCCGTACCGGGCGACGTGCGTCTGCTCGTAGAACTTCTTCGCCTCCTCGCCGGGTTCGACGGCGAACGAGCGCGACCAGGCGCTGATCGTCTGGCTGCTCTCGGTCTTGCCGTCCACCACCTGCTCGAACGACGTCTGCGGCAGGAACGACCCGGTGATCACCAGCGCCGCGGCGAGGATGCCGAGGATCGCGGCGAACAGCCGGAAGACGGCACCCGGATCGGCCGGCGGCTGCGCGGGCGGCGGGCCGTAGGGGTACGGGTACGGGGCGGCGGTCATCGGAACTCCCCTCGTTCGGAGGGGATTGGACCACGAAATCGCCTGCGGGATAAGGGGCAAAGCGCCCTGGTGGGGCCGCGCTGGTCAGCTCGGCGCAGCGGTGGCGTCCTGGTAGAGCAGGACGGCGATGCGCTTCCACTCGTCCAGGAGCTGCCGGCGCCGGTTCGGGTCGCCGCCGAGCTCGGCGTCCAGCGCCAGCCCGCGGGTGAGGTTCACGGTGAGCCAGAACAGCATTTCCGCGCGTTCCGGCGGGAGTTCGCCGGCGACCTGCGTGACGTGCTCGAGCGTGGCGCGGCCGAGCGCGCGGTCGACCGGGCGGATGGCCGCGCGCAGCTCGGGATCGGTGCGGGCGGCGACCCAGAGCTCGGTGACGGCGGTCGAGAGCGTGCCGGAGTAGCCGGCCCACAGCAGGTCGATGGCCGCGGCGACCCCGTTGCCGCCGCCGGGCAGCTCGTCCAGCGACGCCGCGAGCTGGCGGCGCAGCTTCGTCGTCAGGTGCTCGACCGCGGCCGCCATCAGCTCGGCCTTCGCGGTGAAGTGGTGCTGCACCGCGCCCTTCGACACACCCGCGCGGGCGCAGATCTCCGGCACCGATGTGCGCGCGTAGCCGACCTCGACCAGGCAGTCGATGGTCGCGTCGAGCAGGGCGGTGCGGGTCTGCTCGCGCCGCTGCGCCTGGGTGCGGTGCGTCGTCTCGGTCACCGCGGCCTCCCACCTTTACCTACGGGCCGGTACGGATGTACATTCCGATCAGAACTTACATGCTGATCGGAATGTTTTCCAGCAGGAGGGTCCCGTGCCACTGCAACTGCCGAAGAGCTCGTGGAGCACGACCGAGCTCGACGACCTCCGCGAACTCGCGCGGTCCTTCCTGCAGAAGGAAGCCGTTCCGCACCAGGAGCGCTGGGCGGCGGAGAAGAAGGTCGACCGCGAGCTCTGGACGAAAGCGGGCGAGGTCGGCCTGCTCTGCCTGTCCATCCCCGAGGAGTACGGCGGCGGTGGCGGCACCTTCGCGCACGAAGCCGTCCTCTACGAAGAGCAGGCGCGGGCCGGGGACAGCGCGTGGGGCGTCACCGTCCACAACGGAATCGTCGCGCACTACCTGCTCGCCTACGCCTCGGACGAGAAGAAGCGCGCGTGGCTGCCGAAGCTGGCCAGCGGCGAGATGGTCGGCGCGATCGCGATGACCGAGCCCGGCACCGGCTCCGACCTGCAGGGCATCAAGACGCGCGCGGTCCGCGACGGTGACCACTACGTCATCAACGGCGCCAAGACCTTCATCACCAACGGCCTGCACGCCGACCTCGTCGTCGTCGCGGTGAAGACCGACCCGGACGCGGGCGCGCAGGGCGTCTCGCTGATCGTGGTCGAGACGGACACGCCGGGCTTCCGTCGCGGCCGCGTCCTCGACAAGGTGGGGCTCAAGGGCCAGGACACCGCGGAGCTGTTCTTCGACGACGTCCGCGTGCCGGCCGCCAACCTGCTCGGCGACGCCGAGGGCCAGGGCTTCTTCCAGCTGATGCTGCAGCTGCCCCAGGAACGGCTGATCATCGCCGTCACCGCGGTGGCCGGGCTGGAGGCGGCGGTCGACCTCACGCTCGAGTACACCAAGGAGCGCACCGCGTTCGGCCGGCCGATCTTCTCCTTCCAGAACACCAAGTTCACCCTCGCCGAGGCGGCGACCGAGGCCGCGGTGGCGCGCGCGTTCCTCGACCAGTGCATCGAACGCCACCTGCGCGGTGAGCTCGACGTCCAGGGCGCGGCGATGGCGAAGCTGTGGACCACCGAGCGCGTCAACAAGGTGATCGACGACTGCGTGCAGCTCTTCGGCGGCTACGGCTACATGACGGAGTACCCGATCGCACGTGCCTGGGCCGACGTCCGGATCTCCCGGATCTTCGGCGGCACCAGCGAAATCATGAAGGAAATCATCTCCCGCTCGCTCTGAAAGGGTCCCGCTCATGAAGGCAGGTCCGCTCGGCGGCCTGAAGGTGGTGGAGCTCGCGGGTCTCGCGCCCGGGCCCTTCGCCACGATGATCCTCGCCGACCTCGGCGCCGACGTCGTCCGCGTCGACCGCGCGCAGCCGGGGGAGGACGTGCTCGGCATCGGCACCGATCCGCTCGCCCGCGGCCGCCGGTCCGTCGGCATCAACACCAAGACGCCCGAAGGCGTCGAACTGGTGCTGAAGCTGTGCGACACGGCCGACGTCCTCATCGAGGGCTTCCGACCCGGTGTCGCCGAACGCATCGGGCTGGGCCCCGACGTCGTGCACGCCCGGAACCCGCGGCTGGTCTACGGCCGGATGACCGGCTGGGGTCAGGACGGGCCGCTGGCCACGGCGGCCGGGCACGACATCAACTACATCGGCATCGCCGGTGCGCTGGAGCCGATCGGGCGCGCGGGGGAGCGGCCGGTGCCGCCGCTCAACCTCGTCGGCGACTTCGGCGGCGGTGGCCTCGTGCTGGCGATGGGTGTCCTGGCCGCGCTGTACGAGCGGAACACGTCCGGCCGCGGCCAGGTCGTCGACGCGTCGATGGTCGACGGCGCGGCGCTGCTCACCACCAGCCTGCACGGCATCAAGGCGGCCGGGCTCTGGTCGGAGGAGCGTGGCGAGAACATGCTCGACGGCGGCGCGCCGTTCTACGACACGTACGAGACCGCGGACGGCAAGTACGTCGCCGTCGGCGCGATCGAGATGCGGTTCTGGGGCGAGCTGGTCAAGGTCCTGGAACTGGACCCGGCGGAGCTGCCGCTGCACATCGACAAGACGCAGTGGCCGCGGCTGCGCGAGATCGTCGCGGGCGCGATCGCCAAGCACACGCGCGACGAGCTCGTGGCGCGCGCGTCCGGCACCGACGCGTGCCTGACACCGGTGCTGTCGCCGTCGGAAGCGGCGTCGCACCCGCACAACGCGGCGCGCGGCACGTTCGTCGAGATCGGCGGCATGGTCCAGCCGGCGCCGGCCCCGCGGTTCGACCGGACCCCGCCGTCGACGCCGGAAGCCCCGCGCGCCAAGGGATCCGACACCGAAGCCGTGCTCGCCGAGCTGGGCGTCACCGACCTGGACGCCCTGCGTGCGGCGGGGGTGATCGCCTAGGTCTTCGCCAGGTCGGAGCGCACGACCGCGTAGACGACGTGGTCGCGCCACTCGCCCTCCCGGAAGCCGTAGCCGCGAAGCACGCCTTCGCGGGTGAAGCCGGCTTTCTCGAGCGAGCGCTGTTCGGCGCGGTTGCCGGTCTCGGTCGTCGCTTCGACCCGGTTGAGCTGGGTGTGGGCGAAGAGGTAGTCGACGAGCAGGCGCTGGGCCTCGGTGCCGTAGCCGTGGCCGCGTGCTTCCGGCGCCAGGACGAGGCCCATGTTCCAGCAGTAGGACGTCGGCCCGGTGCGGGTCCGGTGCCAGGAGACGAGCCCGAGGACGCGGCCGCCGAGCGTCGGCACGAGCATCCCGGTCTCGGCGGTGAGCATCCCGGTCTCCAGCCACCGGCGGCGCAGGTAGCCGGGATCGTGCCAGCCGAACCACTGGTGCTCCCCGGCGGCGACGGGATCGTTGGTCAGCTGTTCCAGCAGCCCGAGGTCGCTTTCGGCCACCGGCCTCAGCTCGACCCCGGCCCCGTCGTCATCCATCCGGCGACCTTATCGGCCGCTTGACCGGAACCGGCAAGCCCGAGCCGCCCGCATCGCCCGGTCGAAGCACCCCCGGTCACCCGGAGCCACCGCCCGCGGAAAGAGGCACCACCCGTGATCCGCGGGGCATCACCCGTGATGCCCGCCGGGTCACGTGAAGGTGCCGTGGCGGCCTTCGCCGCCGGCGAAGCGGGCCGCACCCTCGACCGCCTCCGCTGCCAGGGTGCCCGGGCCCATCGCCGTGGCGAACTCGGCTGCCAGCGCGTCCGGTTCGGACTCGCCCCACTGGGCCAGTACCGAACGGCGGTCGCCGCGCAGGCAGGCCTGGGGGAACGCCGCCAGCCGGCGGGCCAGCTCCTGCGCCGCCGTCACCGCCTCGCCCGCGGGGACCAGCCGGTTGGCCAGGCCGATCTCGAAGGCTTCCGACGCGTCGACCGGCCGGCCCGTCAGGATCAGGTCCATCGCGCGGGACTGGCCGATCAGGCGCGGCAGGCGGACCGTCCCGCCGTCGATCAGCGGGACGCCCCAGCGGCGGCAGAACACGCCGAACACCGCCGTCGCGTCCGCGACCCGCAGGTCGCACCACAGCGCCAGCTCGAGCCCGCCCGCCACGGCCGGACCGTGCACGGCCGCGATCACCGGCTTGCCGAGGGTCATCCGGGTCGGTCCCATCGGGCCGTCCCCGTCCGGGTGAGTGCGGTTCATCCGGTCGGTGCCGATCGCCTTGAGATCGGCTCCCGCGCAGAACGCGCCGCCGGCTCCGGTCAGCACCGCGACGGCCGCGTCCGGGTCGGCGTCGAACGCGCGGAAGGCGCCGGCCAGCTCCGCCGCCGTGGGCCCGTCGACGGCGTTGCGCGCCGCCGGGCGGTCGATGGTGATCGTCGTCACCGGGCCGTCCCGCTGCACCAGCACATTCGGAGACATCGCCGCTCCCGGGGTGATCGAGGTGTCTTCCACGCACGCCTTCCCTACAGTATTGGGGTGGCCACTCCCAGGACGGGGACGGCGAGCCGGGGAGGAAGCGCATGTCGGGCGGCGTCAAGAAGATCCTCATCGTGGGCGTGGTCGCGCTCGTGCTCTTCCTCCTGATCACCCAGCCCACCCAGTCCGCCGACTTCGTGCACCGCGTGCTCGGCTGGCTCAAGGACGGCGCCGAAGCGATCGTCACGTTCTTCCGGGCCCTCTTCTCCTGACCTGCTACTCCTCGGTACCGGGGCCGCCACGGGCGGTGCCGGTGACTACCGTGCGTGTTAACGGACGGTAAATCACCCAGTGTCACCAATCTCGGATTTCGGACTCGAACACTCGACCATCCGGGTGGATTGCGGCCGAAAACGCGCAGGTCGTCGAATTCGTACCACCCGGGGTCTGGCGAAGACGACCACCCCGGCCCTACGGTGCTCACATTGCGTGATCGGGTGGTTCGCCATCCCCCCGGAGAACCCCGGTACGCAGGCAGTTTCCACTCAGCAAGGTGCAGGTTGGTGCGTGCGGCACCACCGCGTGGGACAGGTGTCAGGGCCTGTCCGTCGGGGACCTACAAGGAGGCAGGGATGACCGGAGATCCCGGAGTGGACGCGTTGATCCGGCAGTGGGCCGCCGAGCGCGAGAGGACTCCCGAGGAGCAGGAGGTCGACCGCATCGCTTCCGCGTGGCTGGCCGACGCACCCGCGCAGGCCCCGGGCATCCCCGGCCAGCGCGCCCGGACCGGGCAGTCGCGGTTCGTCCCGGTGGAGTCGGCCGACCCCGGCTACCTCGCCGCGATGCGCAGCCGGCTGCCGGAGGTGCCCGAAGAACTCCTCACCGCCGCCGCGGGCTGGTGGCAGATGGTCGGCGGCGTCGCCGAGGCCGAGGAGTGGTGGGACGCCGGCATCAGCCCGCTCGACCAGCGAGCCCTCGACTACCGGGCGGCCGGTCTCGCGCCGTCCGACCTGAGCCGACGGCTCGGGCCGATGACCGTCCTGCAGCACCTGCGCCGCGGCAGCGCCCCGGCCTGGTGCGTCGCGCGCCTCGCGCGGCAGCAGAAATCCGCCTGACGAGTCGTTTTCCACTCGGCCGGGTGACCCGGCGTGGTGAGACGATGGCGACGGCCCGCGTAACGCTAACCTGCGCGGGCTCGTTGACAGTTCGTCGAGATCACGCTGGAGGACCGGAGTTTCGTGCGCACCAGGACCGGAAAGACCGAGGACGACCCGATCGGCGCTGATGCCGAGGAAGCCGTTCCCGCCCCACCGGCACCGCGCTCTCCGGGCGTGGCCGTGCTCACCCGGCTGCTCGTGGTCCTCGCCGTGCTGGCCGTGGCCGGCGGCGGGATCTGGCTGGTGACCCGCGCCTCGACGCCCGAGGCGAGCCCGACCACCACCGAAATCCCCGCGTTGCAGATCAAGGCGGCCGACGTCCGCCCGGGCTCGGTCGCCCCGGCCGGTGGTGCGGTGGCGGGCGGGGCCGAGCAGCAGACGTCGCCCCAGCAGGCGCAGAGCACGGGCCCGGCCACGCTTTCCCAGTGGGCGGCCCAGGTCGCGGCGGCCACCGGCGTCCCGGCGCGGGCCCTGCAGGCGTACGGCAACGCCGAGCTGGCGCTGCGCGCGGACCAGCCGGGCTGCAAGATCTCGTGGGCCACGCTCGCGGGCATCGGCCGCATCGAGTCCAACCACGGCCAGTACGCGGGCGCGGTCCTCGGCGGGGACGGCCGCCCGTCCAAGCCGATCATCGGCGTCCCGCTCGACGGCTCGGCGGGCGTCCAGGCCATCGGCGACACCGACGGCGGCCGCTACGACGGCGACGCCGGGGTCGACCGGGCGGTGGGCCCGATGCAGTTCATCCCCGGAACGTGGCGCAAGTGGGCCTCGGACGGCAACGGCGACGGCCTCGGCGACCCCCAGCAGATCGACGACGCCGCCCTGGCCGCGGCGCGGTACCTGTGCGCGGGTGGGCGGGACATGGCCGCTCCGAGCGGGTGGTGGGCGGGGATCCTGTCGTACAACAACTCGACGGAGTACGCGCAGAAGGTGTTCGGGCTGGCGGACGGGTACGCGAAGGCCGCTCAGGCGGCGCGCAAGCAGGGCTGAGAGCCCGGCCACCTCGTCCGCGACCGCGCGACGTCTCTCAGCAGGCCAGTGCTAGCGTCGAAGCGTGCCAGCCTCCGAGACCGCCTCCCCCTGGGGACGCCGGATCGCGATCGTCGCGGCCTGCCTGGTGAGCCTGCTCGTCTGCTGTGGGCTCGCCTGGTGGCAGTGGGACCGCTTCACGTCGGCGAACGGCACCTTCCAGAACCTCGGCTACGTCCTGCAGTGGCCGCTGTTCGGGCTCTTCCCCGCCTTCATGTTCTGGCGGATCCGCCGGCTCCGGCTGAAGGCCGAAGCCGACGGCACCGCGGACGAGACGCCGAAGGCCGCGGTGAAACCCGAGGTGCCCGCTCCGCGTCCCCGCCCGGACACCAAGCTCACGGACGAGGACGAGGAGCTGGCTGCGTACAACCGTTACCTTCGCGAGCTGCACGCTCGCGACGGGCAGACCGCAGAGTGAGGACGACCCCGATGACCACCAGCACCGAAGGCGCCCGGACAGCCGTGCCGCTCGCCGGCCCCCTGGCCCGGTTCCGCACCGCCGCCTACGTCACCGGTGTCGGCCTGCTCGGCCTGTGCTTCGTCATGGTGCTGCGCTACGGCTTCGACAACCCGACGCCGTCCGCGGTCTACTCGCCGATCCACGGCGTCCTCTACATGATCTACCTGGTGCTCACCATCGACCTGGCGATCAAGGCCCGCTGGTCGATCAAGGGCACCGTGCTCGTGCTGCTGGCCGGCTGCGTCCCGTTCGTCTCGTTCCTCGTCGAGCGCCGGGTGACGCACAAGGTCAAGGCCGGGCAGAAGCTGTAACCCGGCGGAACGTCAGCGCCACCAGCACCGAGCCGGCCGCGACCAGGGCGGCCGTCGCGAACGCCGCCGTCATGCCGTCGACCGTGAGCTGAGCTCCGGTCGTGCCCGCCGAGCGGGTGACCGAGCCGAACACCGTGATCAGGATGCCCAGCCCGAGCGTGCTGCCGACCTGCTGCATCGTCTGCAGCACGCCGCCCGCGGCGCCCGCGTCCTCGGCCGGCACGGTGGCCATCACGATCACGTTCAGCGGCGCGAACGCCAGCCCGACGCCGAGCCCCACCAGCAGCAGCGGGCCCAGCAGCGCCGGGAAGTACGCGCTCCCGGTCGTGAGCAGGGCGAGCCAGCCGACGCCGGCGACGATCAGCAGGGATCCGGTGATCGTCAGCGGCTTCGGCCCGTAGCGGGGGAGCAGCCGCGGCACGAGCCGGCTCATCGTGAAGATCAGCGCCGCCATCGGGAGGAACGCGAACCCGGTGGCCAGCGCGGCGTAGTGCCGGATGTCCTGCATGAACTGCGTCAGGAAGAAGAACATCGACATCATCGCCATCGGGCCGAGGAAGAAGTTCACGTAGGCCGCGCTGCGGTTGCGGTCGGCGAACAGCCGCAGCGGGACCAGCGGCGTGGCCGTGCGGGCTTCGATGGCGACGAACCCGGCGAGCAGGGCCAGGCCGCCGGCGAGCGAGCCGAGCGTCACCGCGTTGCCCCAGCCGTCGGACGCGGCGTGGGTGAAGGCGAACACCAGCGCCCCGACGCCGAGGGTGCCGGTGACCGCGCCCGGCAGGTCCAGGGGGGCGCGACGGCGTTCGGGTTCGGCCACGAACCGCGGGGCGAGCAGGGCGATCGCCAGTCCGAACGGGACGTTGATGAACAGCGCCGCGCGCCACGAGATCCACTCCGTCAGCAGGCCACCGACGATCAGGCCGATCGCGAAGCCGCCGCTCGACATCGCCGAGAACAGCGCCAGCGCACGGACGCGGGCCTTGGCTTCGGTGAACGTCGTCGTGATCAGCGCCAGGGTGCTCGGACCGGCCATGGCGGCGCCGACGCCCTGCAGCGCGCGGGCGGCGATGAGCAGCGCGGCCGAGTCGGCGAGGCCGCCGGCCAGCGAGGCCACCGTGAACACGGCGGTGCCCGCGACGAACATCCGCCGCCGTCCGAACAGGTCACCGGCCCGGCCGCCGAGCAGCAGCAGGCCGCCGAAGACCAGGCTGTAGGCCGTCATCACCCAGGACAGGCCGGTGGGGGTGAAGCCGAGGTCGGCCTGGATGCGCGGGAGCGCGACGTTGATCACCGTCGCATCGAGGACGAGCATGAGCTGGCAGGTCAGGATGATCGCGAGGACCAGCCCGCGGTGCCGGGGCGGCGCGGGTGTGGGCGCGCGGTCGAGCGTCTGGTGCGACAAGGGATACTCCCCCAAGGAGTAAGAGAAGAAGCGGAGAGGTTCTCCACTTGGGTGCGATCCGATAATATGGAGAGCGTCTCCGGATGCGCAAGTGAATTCGGAG
The DNA here is from genome assembly GCF_053601215.1 of Amycolatopsis sp. NPDC004772. Lineage (NCBI taxonomy): Bacteria > Bacillati > Actinomycetota > Actinomycetes > Pseudonocardiales > Pseudonocardiaceae > Amycolatopsis > Amycolatopsis sp. NPDC004772. The sequence continues at coordinate 88,369 of NZ_JBSGBK010000016.1, read as the reverse complement.
AATCTCTCCGGTTAAGTGGCGAGGAGGCCGGGATGCCCGAGGCGGGTGAGCGTCCGATGCGGGCGGACGCGCGACGCAACTACGAGCGCATCGTCGCGACGGCGAAGGACCTCTTCACCACCCACGGCGCCGACGTGCCGCTGGACGACGTCGCCAAGAAGGCCGGCGTCGGCGCGGGCACCCTCTACCGGCACTTCCCGACCCGGGAGAAGCTGTTCGAAGCGGTCTACCGCGAGGAGATCACGGTGCTCGCCGACCGCGCCTTCGTCCTGCACGACGAGCTGCCGCCGTGGGAGGCGCTGGAAGCGTGGCTGCTCGCCCAGGTGACCTGGGTCGTCGAGCGGCACAAGCTGGCGACGATCCTCAAGGAGTCCATCGACTCCGGCTCGGAGACCTTCCAGTACTGTCAGAAGCGGCTTCGCGAAGCGACCGGAGTGCTCGTCGAAGCCGCGCAGGAGGCCGGGCTGGTCCGCCCGGACGTCGTCGGCGCGGACGTCCTGCGGCTCGGCCACGGCGCCGGGATGGCGGTGCGCAACTGCAGCCCGGAGGACGGCAAGCGCGTGCTGAACGTGATCCTGGACGGCCTGCGCGCCTGACGCAGGCCGTCCCCGGGATCAGCTGCCGATGCCGGTCATCGACCGGACTTCCATCTCCGCCTGCTTCTCCGCGTCCGCCTTCGGCCGGCCCACCAGCGTCCCGACGAAGCCGCAGAGGAACGAGAACGGGATCGACACCAGGCCCGGGTTCTTCAGCGGGAACCAGGCGAAGTCGATGCCCTTGAAGATCGAGTCCGGGGCCCCCGAAACGACCGGCGAGAACAGCACCAGCAGCAGGCACGCGATCAGGCCGCCGTACATGCCCCACAGCGTGCCGGCGGTGTTGAACCTCTTCCAGAACAACGAATACAGCAGTGTCGACAGGTTGGCCGACGCTGCCACCGCGAACGCCAGCGCCACCAGGAACGCGACGTTCTGCCCGTTCGCCAGCACCCCGCCGACGATGGCCAGCGCGCCGACCGCGATCGCGGTCATCCGGGCCACCCGGACCTCGTCGGCCGGTTCGGCCTTGCCGCGCTTGAAGATGTTCGCGTAGACGTCGTGGGCGAACGAGGCCGACGCGGTGATCGTCAGCCCGGCCACCACCGCGAGGATCGTCGCGAACGCCACCGCGGCGATCACGCCCAGCAGCAGCGTCCCGCCGATGTGCAGGGCGAGCAGCGGTGCCGCCGAGTTCTCCCCGCCCGGGGCGCTCTTGATCTCGTCCGAGCCGACCAGCGCGGCCGCGCCGAAGCCGATCACCAGCGTGCAGACGTAGAAGATGAGCATGCAGACCGTCGCCCAGACGACCGAGCGGCGCGCTTCCAGGGAGTTCGGCACGGTGTAGAAGCGCATCAAGAGGTGGGGGAGCGAAGACAGGCCGAGCACCAGGGCCAGCGCGAGCGACACGAAGTCGAGCTTGGTGGTGTCGTCCTTGCCGTAGGAGCCGCCCGGTTCGAGCAGGTGCTCGCCCAGCGGGCTCTTCTCGGTTGCGGCCGACAGCAGGTTCGAGAAGTCGAAGCCGTACTTGCCGAACAGGAACACCGCCATCAGCACCACGGCGAGCATCAGCACGCCGGCCTTGATGATCTGCACCCACGTGGTGCCCTTCATGCCGCCGACCAGCACGTAGACGACCATGACCAGGCCGACCACGCCGATCACCAGCGCCTGCCCGAGCCGGGTGTGGATGTCGAGCAGCAGGGCGACCAGGCCGCCGGCGCCCGCCATCTGCGCCAGCATGTAGAACAGCGAGATCACCAGCGTCGACGTCGCCGCCGCGGCCCGGACCGGGCGCTGGTTCATCCGGAAGCTGATGACGTCGCCCATCGTGAACCGGCCGGTGTTGCGCAGCAGCTCGGCGATCAGCAGCAGGTCGACCAGCCAGGCGACCAGGAAGCCGATGGAATAGAGGAAACCGTCGTAGCCGTGGACGGCGATCGCGCCCGCGATGCCGAGGAACGACGCCGCCGAGAGGAAGTCGCCGGAGAGCGCGATGCCGTTCTGGCGGCCGGTGAAGGCGCTGCCGGCGGCGTAGTAGTCCGACGTCGAGGAGTTCCGGCTGCCGGCCCGGTAGACGACGTACAGCGTGATCGCCACGAAGAGGGCGAACACCACCGTGTTGACGACGGGGTCGCTGGCGGTCAGGCCGCCCGCCGCGAGCGCGGTCATCGGCGCTTCCCTTCCGCCAGGCCCGCGCGGGCCCGCAGTTCGGCGACTCGAGGGTCGAGCCGGCGGCGCGCGTAGCGCAGGTAGAGCCAGGTGATCAGCGCGGTGCTGACGAACTGGCCGAGGCCGAGCAGGATGGCCACGTTGACCTGGCCGAACACCTTGCGGCTCATGAAGTCGTGCGCGTACGCGGCCAGCAGCACGTACGTCATGTACCAGGCGAAGAAGGCGAAGCTCAGCGGGAAGACGAACCAGCGGAACCGGCGGCGCAGCGAGACGAACTCGGGGCTGGCCTGGATCGCGGTGTAGTCGGGGCCCGAGGGGGCGGCGGACCGGCGGGGCAGGCCCCCGGCGGGGTCGGGCCCGGCGGGCAGGACCGGGATCCGGCTCGTCTCCTCGAGGGCGTTGCCCGGCGTGGGCCGCGCTACGTCGTACATGGGTGCCTCCGGCAGGTGCCTCCGTGGCGGCGGGCCCCGGGCGCCTGCGAGCAGGGCGCCGGGCCGCCCTTGCGGACTGCGAGGGCACATCGTAACTACGCCATCCGGCGGTAGGTGAAGGCGCCCGGACCGTCCGGTCGGTCCGGACGGCGGTATTCGTTTTCCTCTCGATCGCGTCGAATGGGTGACCGGGGAGAACGCACCGCGGAGAACGTCCGCAATGCCGAAAAGAATTGTGACGGGACGTTGTCGAGGACCAAGCGGACTGCGGCAAACGGGGGAATGACGCTGGTCGTCTCGCCGAGCTGGTCACTGAAAGTAGCCGGATCGCGGGCTTGATCCTGCTCGCGGGTGTCTTCCGATGTGGGAGCGGCGGCGAAGATCCACTGGTCAGCGTAGGGTTCCGAAAGAAATCACCAGGTCGGGGCCGGGGAACGCGCAACGCCACAACATCGGGCACATCTTGAGACTTGACCCACCCGTTGGTGGTACGCAGTGTAGATCGACCGAGGGATGCTGCTACCCTGCCTGGGCTAATCGGGTGACGGCCGGATGCGAGGGGCCCACAGTCCGGTAACCGGAATTCCCTCTTCGGGGAACGGTGGGACGGAATGTCCACGCCGGTGGTCGGTCGTGAAAGCACTTTTCGCAGGTCAGCGCCCGAACGGGGAACACAATTGACCGGCAGGACTCCGGGGGTACGATTCTTTGGCCCAGCTGACCGCAGCGATCGATTGGCGCCGATAAAGTTGATCTCGATCACCGTGCACAACGCAACTTGCGACATGCACGTGCAGAGTCCCGGGCACGGGATGCGGTGCCGGCCCGGTGACGGGCGCGCGGACGGCGGGGCGGCCGGGGACGAGCGAGGGCGCCGGGGAAGCGGTAGGGCAGGGGCGGCACGGCCGGCCGGACGCCCGTCGCGATCCGGGACGCCGCGCCGCCGACGCGGATCCATGACGCCGGACAGGGAGTCACTCACGTGACCGTTGCAGGAGAAGGTCAGGTGCCCGTCGGGGAACTGCTCGGCCGAGCGCCCCGGCAGTCGAAGGGGAAGGCCGTGTGGCGCGCGCTGGTGCAGTGGCGCGACTGGAGCCTGCCCGTCAAGCTTTCGGCCGTCACGGTCGTGCCCATCGTCCTCGCGCTCGTCCTGGGCGTCGCGACGATCGCCGCGCAGGTCGGCCGCTCCGACGAGTACCAGCGGCTGGACCGGCTCGTCGCGCTCGGCGGCGGGGTGCGCAGCCTGACCGCCGCCCTCCAGCAGGAGCGCACGGTCACCGCGGCGATGCTGACCGAGGGCACCGTCGGCGGCACCCCCGAACTGGCCGCCGCGCGCAAGGCGACCGACGCCGCGACCGGCCCGTTCACCGCGGAGCAGGCCCGCGCGTCCGAAGCCGAGCCCGGTGTCTCCGGGGCCGCGGGCACGGCGTCCGCCCAGGTCGGCAACCTCGCCTTCCTGCGCCGCCAGGTCGACGGCGGCCAGCTCGACCCCGGCCAGGCCATCACGGCGTACTCCGCGCTCACCGGGTCGCTGATCAGCCTCGACACCGCGGCCACCGCGGGCGCCGGCGACGGCACCCTCGGCGGCCTGCCCGCCGGGCTGCACGAACTGCTGGTCGCCGGCGAGCAGGTGTCGCTCAGCCAGGCGCTCGTCTCCTACGGCATCGGCCGGGTCGGGCTGACGCCGAGCGAACTGGCCACCCTGCGCGCCGCCGAGCTGCGGCTGGCCGACCGGCTCGTCGACTTCCGTTCCGCGGCGGGCGACACGCTGCAGCGCGACTTCGCGGCGATCGCCGAGGGCACCCAGGCGCAGAACCGGGCCCGGATGGTCGAGACGGTGCTGAACGCGCAGAGCGGCCAGGTGGACGACGCGTTCCGCGCGCTGCCGGCCGCGGACTGGACCACCGCCTCGACGGCGATGCGCACGCAGATCGGCTCGATCTCCGACCGGCTCGGCGGGTCGGCCTCGCAGACCGCGGCGGACCTGGTCGACCAGGCCAGCAGCGGCGCCGGGCTGCTCGCGGTGCTGCTGTTCGCCGCGATGGTGCTGGCCGTCGCGGTCGTCTTCCTCATCACCCGGCAGCTGCTGCGCTCGCTGAAGGTGCTGCGCCGCAGCGCCCTCGACGTCGCCGAGACGGCGCTGCCGGAAGCGGTCCGCAACATCCAGGAGGGCCGCGCGCAGGGCACCGACGTCCGGCCGGTCCCGGTGCACACCGACGACGAGGTCGGCGAGGTGGCGCGGGCCTTCGACAAGGTGCACCACCAGGCGCTGCGGCTGGCGACCGAGCAGGCCGCGATGCGCACCGGCTACGGCAGCGTGTTCGTCAACCTGTCGCGGCGCAGCCAGAGCCTGGTGCAGCGGCAGCTGCAGCTGATCGAGCAGCTCGAGCGGGACGAGGAGGACGCCGACCAGCTGGCGACGCTGTTCCAGCTCGACCACCTCGCCACCCGGATGCGGCGCAACAACGAGAACCTGATGGTGCTTTCCGGCGCCGAGCCGGGCCGCCGGTCCGGGAAGCCGGTCGGCACCACCGACATGCTGCGCGCGGCGGTGTCGGAGATCGAGCAGTACCAGCGCGTCCAGGTGCAGCCGCCGCCCCCGGCCCGGATCGTCGGCTACGCGGCGAGCGACCTGATGCGGCTGGTCGCCGAGCTGCTGGACAACGCCACGGCGTTCTCCGCGCCGGAAACCTCGGTCACCGTGGCCTCGCGGCTGGGCGAGAACGGCTCGCTCGAGATCGACATCCTCGACAAGGGCATCGGTATGAACGAGGCCGAGGTCGCCGAGGCCAACACCCGGCTGACCGAGGCCGGGTCGGTCGACCTGGTGACGTCGAGGCGGATGGGCCTGTTCGTCGTCGGCCGGCTGGCCAGCAGGCACCGGATCGGGGTGTCGCTGCACGGCGGCAAGGACATCGTCGGCGTCCGCGCCACCGTCGTCGTCCCGGCGGAGCTGGTGATGCCGGTGACCGACGGCCCGGTGACCGGCCCGATCGGCGCCCTGCAGCAGCACCCGGCGAGCCCGGCGGCGGGCAACCAGCTGCCGCGCCGTCCGGTCAACGGCGCGAACCGCCCGCGGCCGGTGGTCCCGCAGCAGCCGGCGATGGGCGAGGAGCGGTGGCCGTCGGCGAGCGACCTCGCCGGGCTGTCCGGCGGGCGGCCGCCGTCGGATCTGGAGATCTCCGGGACGGCCCTGTTCGCCCCGATCGAGAAGGACGGCGACGTCCCGCCGCAGCGCCCGGCCCTCCCGCCGGTGCCCGCGGTGCTGCCGCTGCCGCCGCAGCCGCCCCGGGCCGACGACCTGCCGGCGGGCAAGGACCTGTTCACGGCCAACGAGACGACGCTCAGCGACTGGTGGCAGGAGGCGACGGCGGGCTCGGAACCGCCCCCGCCCGCCCCGGCCCCGGTTACGGACCGGTCCGAGACGACGCCGATCTTCGACGAGATGCTGTCGGCCTGGTTCCGCGAGGACAAGCCGCCCGCGGAGGAGGAACCGACGGCGGCCCAGGAGGTGCCCCCGGAGGAGCGCCGCAGCTGGGACTTCGCGAGCGACGAGAACTTCCGCACGGTCCAGGAGCGCACGAAGGCCGAGCCGACGGCGTTCACGGAAGCGGGCCTCCCTCGCCGCCGTCGCGGCGAGCAGTTGCTCCCGGGAAGCGCAACGCCGCAGTCCCCGGCGGCCGCCCCCAAGCCGGCCCCCCGCCCGGACCTCCCGGTCCGCGACCCGGCCGACGTCCGCGGCCGGTTGAGCAGCTTCCAGCAGGGCGTGACCCGCGGCCGCCGCCAGGCCGCGGCCCAGCGCCCCGGCATCGGCCAGCGCGGCCCGGTGCAGCAGCAGCCGGCGGAGGGCTCGCCGGTGCGGGGCCTCGGCACCGCCCAGGACGCAGCGGAGGCCGTGGGTGTCCAGCAGCCCGCGGCGCCTGGCGGACAGCCGCAGCCCGAGGTTGAGCAGGGTGTGGGGTCGGCGCAGCAGGTGGCTGGTTCGGCCGCCGCGCCGGCGGCCGGGCTGGGTGCGGGTTCGGCGCAGGAGGTGGCCGGGCCGGGCCAGCAGGCGGCGGGCTCGGCGGCCGCGCAGGGTTCGGCGCAGGCTGATCCGGAGGCGTTCGGGCAGCAGGCGGCTGGTTCCGCGGCCGCGCCGGCGGCCGGGCTGGGTGCGGGTTCGGTGCAGCAGGTGGCCGGGTCGGGCCAGCAGGCGGCGGGTTCGGCGGCCGCGCAGGGTTCGGCGCAGGAGGTGGCCGGGCCGGGCCAGCAGGCGGCCGGTTCGGCGGCCGCGGAAGGTTCGGCGCAGGTTGCTCCGGAGACGGCCGACCAGCAGGTGGCAGGTTCCGCGCAGGCTCCCGAGGCCTCCGGGCAGCCGGTTCCCGACTCAGCGGCGAACTCAACCGACGCGGGCCAGCCCGGCGCCGCCGGTCAAGCCGCCCCGCAGCCGGGCCGGCCCGCAGCACCGCCGGCCGCCGCAGCACCGTCGGCCGGGGCGCCGGAACCGAAACTGCAAGGCGACATCTTCGCGACCGGCACCCAGCCGCCCACCGAAGAGCTGCCGGCGACCTCGGGCCCCCTGCCGCAACCCACCCCCAAGCCGGCCCTCCCGCAGCCGAGCCGGCCCGCGAAGCCGGGTGCGCTCCCGCAGCGGTCCGTTCCCCTCCCGCAGCCCGGCAACCGGCACCCCGGCGTCTTCCAGGAGTCCGGGCAGCTGCCGGTCGCCAACGGCCGTCCCGCCGTTCCGCCCGCCTCGCTGCCCAGCCGGAAGGCGCCGGAGACCCCCGTTCCGCGCCACGAAGAGACCGCCGTCGAAGCCACCGCCGAGTGGAACTTCGGCACCGATGACGGCTGGCGCGCGGTGCAAGCGGTGTCCCAGTCGACACCCTCCACCTTCACTTCGGCAGGATTGCCCCGGCGCCGTCGCGGGGAGCAGCTGCTTCCGGGCAGCGCCGGACCGTCCACCGGGGCCACGGCCCCCCGACCACAACGGGACGCACACGACGTGCGCGGCCGCCTGCGGAGCTTCCAGCAGGGCATCGAGCGCGGACGCCACCGCACCGCACAGGCGGCCGAGAACAACCACGAGACCTTGGAGGGTGAATGACCTCGCCGAGTAGCGCTCAGCCGACGCAGAACCAGTTCGGCTGGCTGGTCAACGACTTCGCGGAGCGGGTGCCCGGCGTGGCCCACGCCGTGGTCGTCTCGGCGGACGGCTTGCTGCTGACCGCGTCGAACCGGCTCCCGCTCGACCGGGCCGATCAGCTCGCCGCCGTCGCGTCCGGCCTGGTCAGCCTCACCCAGGGCGCCGCCCGGTGCTTCGAAGCCGGCGCGGTCAACGAGACCGTCGTCGAGATGGAGCTCGGGATCATGGTGCTGATGTCGATCAGCGACGGGTCCTGCCTCGCCGTCCTCGCCGCCCCCAACTGCGACATCGGCCAGGTCGCCTACGAGATGACCATGCTCGTCGACCGCGTCGGCCAGATCCTCACCCCGGAGCTGCGCGCCCAGCTTCAGGGCTCCGGGGGGTCGCTGATCGGCGAACCGGTGGGATGATGGCGCGATGAGCACGGGGTCCGGATTCAACGGCGAACCACCCGACGGGCGCAGCCCCGCCGGGCGTGGGGACGACGGCACGTTCGCCGACGTCCTCAACGGGTTCACGCTGGATTCCGGCCGTGCCCGCCGGAAGCGCAAGAAGAGCAAGGAGTCCCCGCAACCCCCGGCCGCCGGTGCGCACGCGGCCGCGGATCCGCCGGCGTCCGCGCCGTCGGCCGACCAAGGAGATCGTGTGACCTCTTTAGTCTCGCCACCCGGCAGTACCGACGGGGACAGCCCCAGACCAGGCGGTTTGTTCGATCCCGGGCCGCCGAGCGGCGAATTCGTCATGCCCGCGGTGTTCGAGCAGCCGCCCGCGCCCGAGGAACTGACGGCCATCGTCCGGCCCTACGCGCTGACCGGCGGCCGCACCAAGGCCAATTACGCCCTGGAGCTGGAGACACTGATCTCCGCGAAGGACTACGCTGCCACCGGTGGCTTCCCCGAAGTGGCCGCGGAGCAGATCGAGTGCATCTCGATCATGGAAGAGTGCCGGACCCCCCGTTCGGTCGCCGAGATCGTTTCGGCGCTGCGGGTGCCTCTGGGGGTGGCCCGGGTGCTGATCAGCGACGCGGCCGACGCGGGGCTGGTCACGGTGCACAAGACGATTACGGGCAATGACGGCGCCGAGGCACATCTGGTGTTGATGGAAAGGGTTTTGAGTGGACTCCGTCGGCTATAAGGCACCGCGGGACACCGCGCCCCCGACCATGACATCGGCCAAGATCGTGGTGGCCGGCGGCTTCGGCGCGGGGAAGACGACCTTCGTCGGGTCGGTGTCGGAGATCGTGCCGCTGACCACCGAGGCGATGATGACCGACGCCAGCGTGGGCGTCGACAACCTCGATCACACGCCGGGCAAGTCGACGACGACGGTGGCGATGGACTTCGGCCGCGTGTCGCTGGACGCGGACCTGATCCTCTACCTGTTCGGCACGCCCGGGCAGCAGCGGTTCTGGTTCATGTGGGACGACCTGGTCCGCGGCGCCATCGGCGCGGTGGTGCTGGCCGACACGCGCCGGCTGGCCGACTCGTTCGCGCCGATCGACTTCTTCGAGGACCGCGGGCTGCCGTACATCGTCGGCATCAACACGTTCGACGGCGTGCTGGAGCACGACATCAACGACGTCCGCGAGGCCCTGTCGATCGACCCGAACATCCCGATCGTCCGTTGTGACGCCCGGGACCGCGAGTCGACCAAGCAGACGCTGATCACGCTGGTCGAGTACGCCATGCGGCAGTGGATCGCGCTGCGGGCGGCCAACGCGCGCTGAGGCCGGCGGGGCCCGGGGAGTGCCCGGGCCCGGCGCCGCTCACGCGCGGCGGTAGCGCAGCAGCACGACCTCGTCGTCGAACATGCGCGACTGCGCCAGGGTGAGGCCGAGCCGCGCGGTGCTCTCGGCGAACGGCCGCTTGCCGCCGCCGAGAACGACCGGGTGCACGAAGATCTGGTACTCGTCGATCAGGCCACGCGCGGTGAGCTCGGCGGCGAGTTCCGCGCCGCCCATGAGCAGCAGGTCCCCGCCGGGCTCGGCCTTCAGGGACGCGACCGCTTCGGTGAGGTCACCGCCGACGACCCGGGTGTTCCAGTCCGCCTTCTCCAGCGTCCGCGAGAAGACGACCTTCGGCGTCTCCCGCCATACGGGCGCGAAGGCGAGGTCGTGCGGGTCGTCCGAGATCGACTCGGCGGCCGGCCAGTACGCGGACATCATGTCCCAGACCTTCCGCCCGTAGGCGAACTCACCGCAGCGCGAGCTCAGCCCCCGCGAGTAGGCGGACAGCTCGGGGCCCATGACGGGCCAGTCGAACTCGCCGTTCGGGCCCTCGACGCAGCCGTCGAGCGAAGTGTGGACCATGTAGACGATCTCGCGCATTTCCATCTCCTCCTGGTGGGTCTGACGGGAGGAGGTCGGAGTCGCGGACGCGGACCGGACACGGGCGCGGAAAAATTCTCAGTACTCGTCGTGGCGGTGCCCTCCTGCGAGCTTGGTCGCCTGCGCGCGGTGGCGCCCCGCTGCCCGGTCGGTCCTCCGGGACGCCCCCACCTTGCCCAGGTCACCGTCGGAAACGTGCGCCGGAGGTGGCTCGCGGTCCGAGTTCTTCAGGTCGTCGTCGTGCCGCCACCGGGGGCCGGGGCCGTCGTCGCCGCGACGGGCCCGCCGCCCGGTTCGAGCTTCCCGCGGCGCCCCCGCGTCGCCCGGCTTGGTCGCTGCGGCGCCCCGCTGCCCGGCTCGGTCCTCCGGGGCACCCACTTCCCCCAAGGCCAACCCGGGCTGGAAGTGGCTCGCCGTCCGAGCGCTTCAGTACTCGTCGTGGCGCCGCCACCAGGAGCCGGGGCCGTCGTCGCCACGGCTCTCTTCCTCCCAGGCCTCCTGGCGGCCGAGCGGCGTCACATCCAGGTACCGGTGCGACGCGAGGAACATCTCGCCGCCCCGGCCGCTGGTGAAGTACGTCCGGTACACCTCGTCGCCATCACGCAGGAACACGCTCACGCCGAAGCCCCGTCCGACGCCGCAGTCCTCGGTGAAGTCGCTGCCGTGCGCGGACACCCACGGCACGTCCCAGCCCATCCGGGTCTGGTACCGCTCGATCTCCGCCAGGGTCGCCGGCGCCACGACCTTCAGCGTCACGTCGCGGGCGTGCAGGTGGGCCAGGTGCGGCAGGTTGTCGACGACCAGCGAGCAGCCGGGGCAGCCCGCCTCGTCGCCCGGGTGCAGCATGAAGTGGTAGACGATCAGCTGGCGGCGCCCGTCGAACAGGTCGAGCAGGCTCTGCTCCCCCGACGCCGACTCGAACGCGTACGGCTTGGTGAAGGGCACCATCGGCAGCCGCCGGCGTTCGGCGGCGAGGCGGTCCGCCGCCTTCATGAGCTCCTTCTCCTTGACGAGCAACGCGTCGCGCGCGGTCTGCCAGTCCTCCGGCGAGACGATCTGGGGCAGGGTGGCGGTCATCGGGCGTCCTTTCTGCGGATGAAGCCGGTCAGGTCTTCGAAGCTGGAGGTCCAGCCCTCGTCGTGGCCGTCGCGGTCGGCGGTGGTCGGGAAGCCGGCCTGGACGAACGTCATCTCGGTCTTGCCGCCGAGGTCGGCGAAGCCGATCGTCACGAGCGTCTCGGTGCGCAGGTCGCCTTCGGTGTCCCAGGCGAAGGTGAACACGAGCCGCTCGGGGGCGGTGATCTCGCGGTAGACGCCGTGCATCCAGTGCTCGTCGCCCTCGGGGGAGCGGATGCACGCCCGCCAGGCGCCGCCCGGCCGGGTGGCGAGGGTGACGGCGGAGCCGGTGTAGCCGTGCGGGCCGAGCCAGCTCGCCAGCTGGTCCGGGTCGGTCCACGCGGCGAAGACCAGCTCGCGCGGGGCGTCGAACACGCGCGTGATGGTGAGGTCAGGCATCGCCGGTCAGCCTCCTCAGGTGGTCCTCGAGGCGGTCGAACCCGCCCTCCCAGAACCGGCGGTAGGTCGCGACCCAGTCGGCCACGTCCTCCAGAGGTTTGGCCTCCAGGCGACAGGGCCGCCACTGACGGGTGCGGCCCCGGGTGATCAGCCCGGCCTCCTCGAGCACCTTGAGGTGCCGGGACACCGCGGGCAGGGTCATCGGGAGCGGCTCGGCGAGCTCGTTCACCGTCGCCTCGCCGGCCGAGAGGCGCGCGAGGATGGCGCGCCGGGTCGGATCGGCGAGAGCCGAGAACGTCCGGCTCAGCGTGTCGGTCATTTCACCATCCTGTTAATTAACGGACTCGTTAAATATAGGCCCGAGCTCGCGGAAGTCAAGCTTCTCGCGGGGTGCCGTGAGAGCCGCGTCACTGGTCCTCGGGTTTCCAACAGTAGGAAGCCAAAGTATTTTGGAGGGATGAGCAGCGAGCTGTACCGCCCCGGGCACCCCGTCCGCTTCGTGACCGCGTCGAGCCTCTTCGACGGCCACGACGCGTCGATCAACATCATGCGGCGGATCCTGCAGTCCCAGGGCGCGGAGGTGGTCCACCTCGGCCACAACCGGTCGGTCGACGAGGTCGCCACCGCGGCCATCGCCGAGGACGTCCAGGGGGTCGCCATCTCCGCCTACCAGGGCGGGCACGTCGAGTACTTCTCCTACCTGGTCGAACTCCTCCGCGAGCGCGGCGCGGGCCACATCAAGGTCTTCGGCGGCGGGGGCGGGGTGATCGTGCGCGAGGAGATCGAGCTGCTGCACTCGCGCGGCGTCGCCCGCATCTTCTCGCCCGAAGACGGCTACGAGATGGGCCTGCCGGGCATGATCAACACGATGATCAAGGCCTGCGACGTCGACCTCGCGGCCGAAGCGCCCGCGCTGGACAAGGTGCTCTCCGGGGACGTCGCCGCGCTTTCGCGGGCCATCACCCAGCTGCAGGCCGAGAAGCTGCCGGGTGACCTGCTGAGCGGCATCACCGAGGCCGCGGGCAAGCGCGAGGTCCCGGTGCTCGGCATCACCGGCACCGGCGGCTCGGGCAAGTCGTCGCTCACCGACGAGCTGATCCGCCGCTTCCGCCTCGACCAGGAGGACAAGCTGCGGATCGCGGTGCTCGCCGTCGACCCGTCGCGGCGCAAGGGCGGCGGCGCGCTGCTCGGCGACCGCATCCGGATGAACTGCCTCGACGGCTCCCCGGTGTACTTCCGCTCGCTGGCCACGCGCACGACGTCGGGGGAGATCCCGGCCGGGCTGAGCGAGTCGATCCTGGCCTGCAAGGCCGCCGGGTTCGACCTGGTGATCGTCGAGACGCCGGGCATCGGCCAGGGCGACGCCGGCATCGTCGACTTCGTGGACGAGTCGCTGTACGTGATGACGCCGGAGTTCGGCGCCGCGTCGCAGCTGGAGAAGATCGACATGCTCGACTTCGCCGACGTCGTCGCGATCAACAAGTTCGAGCGCCGCGGCGCCGAGGACGCCCGCCGCGACGTCGCGCGCCAGCTCGTGCGCAACCGCGAGGCCTTCTCGGAAGGCCCGGAGGACATGCCGGTGTACGGCACGAGCGCGGCGAAGTTCAACGACGACGGCGTCACCGCGCTCTACCAGCACCTGCGCGGGCTGCTCGCCGAGCGGGGCCTCGGCGTGTCCGCGGGCACGCTGCCGCTGGTCGAGGGCAAGGTTTCGACCGACGCGTCGACGATCATCCCGGGCAACCGGGCCCGGTACCTGGCCGAGATCTCCGAGACCGTGCGCGGCTACCACGTGAAGACGCAAGCGCAGGTCGCGGCGATCCGCAAGCACGAGGCCCTCTCGACCGCGCGTGCGGAATTGGCGAAGGTGGACGCGTCGACCGACGCGCTGGACGGCCTCCTCGCCGCCGAGTCCGATGTGGACGGCGAATCGACAAAGCTCCTCGCGCGGTTCCGCGAGCTGGCCGAGGAGTACCGCCAGGACGAGCTGGTCGTCAAGATCCGCGACAAGGAGATGCGCACGCAGCTGTGGCGCGACACGCTGTCGGGCAACCGGATCCCGCGCGTCGCCCTGCCGCGGTACGCCGAGTCCGGCGAGCTGCTGTCGTTCCTGCGCCGCGAGAACCTGCCGGGCTACTTCCCCTACACCGCGGGCGTTTTCCCGTTCAAGCGGGACGGCGAGGACCCGGCGCGGATGTTCGCCGGCGAGGGTGACGCCTTCCGCACCAACCGCCGCTTCAAGCTGCTGTCGGCCGACTCGGAAGCCAAGCGGCTCTCGACGGCGTTCGACTCCGTGACGCTCTACGGCCACGACCCCGACACGCGTCCCGACATCTACGGCAAGGTCGGCACGTCGGGCGTGTCCATCGCGACCCTCGACGACATGAAAGTCCTCTACGACGGCTTCGACCTGACCGCGCCGAACACGTCGGTGTCGATGACCATCAACGGCCCGGCGCCGACGATCCTCGCGTTCTTCCTCAACACCGCGATCGACCAGAAGGTCGAGGCGTTCCGGGCCGAGCACGGGCGCGAGCCGTCCGACGCCGAGGCCGCCGAGCTGCGCGAGTGGGTGCTGAAGAACGTCCGCGGGACGGTGCAGGCCGACATCCTCAAGGAGGACCAGGGCCAGAACACCTGCATCTTCTCCACCGAGTTCAGCCTCCGGATGATGGCCGACATCCAGGAGTGGTTCATCGACCACGGCGTCCGCAACTTCTACTCGGTGTCGATTTCGGGCTACCACATCGCCGAGGCCGGGGCGAACCCGATCTCGCAGCTGGCGTTCACGCTGTCCAACGGCTTCACCTACGTCGAGTCGTACCTCGCGCGCGGCATGGACATCGACGACTTCGCGCCGAACCTGTCGTTCTTCTTCTCCAACGGCATGGACGCGGAGTACTCGGTGCTCGGCCGGGTGGCGCGGCGGATCTGGGCGGTGGCGATGCGCGAGCGCTACGGCGCGAACGAGCGCTCGCAGAAGCTGAAGTACCACGTGCAGACGTCCGGCCGGTCGCTGCACGCGCAGGAGATGAGCTTCAATGACATCCGCACGACGCTGCAGGCACTGTGCGCGCTGTACGACAACGCGAACTCGTTGCACACCAACGCGTTCGACGAGGCGATCACGACGCCGTCGGAGTCGTCGGTGCGCCGCGCGATGGCCATCCAGATGATCATCAACAAGGAGTGGGGCCTGTCGAAGAACGAGAACCCGCTGCAGGGTTCGTTCGTCATCGACGAGCTGACCGACCTGGTCGAGGAGGCCGTGCTGGCCGAGTTCGACCGCATTTCCGAGCGCGGCGGCGTGCTGGGCGCGATGGAGACGGGCTACCAGCGCGGCAAGATCCAGGACGAGTCGATCCTGTACGAGCGCAAGAAGCACGACGGCTCGCTGCCGATCATCGGCGTCAACACGTTCCGCAACCCGCGTTCGGGGGAGGACGAGGTCGAGGTGGAGCTGGCGCGGGCGACCGAGGACGAGAAGAAGTCCCAGCTCGACCGCCTCGCGGACTTCCAGCGCCGCAACCACGAGGACGCCGAGCAGGCGTTGAAGGCCCTGCGCGAGGCGGCCACCCGCGGCGGCAACCTGTTCGGGGTGCTGATGGACGCAGCGCGGGTGTGCTCGCTGGGCCAGATCACGGAAGCGTTCTTCGAGGTCGGCGGCCAGTACCGGCGGAACGTCTAGCGGCGCCAGAAGGTCGGCCGCCACCAGTAGAGCGTTCCGGGGGCGGTCGGCCACGGCGCCAGGGCGACGCCCTGGGGCTCGAAGTGGTCGACGGCGGGGTCGATGGGCCGCCAGCCCTCGTCGAGCGGTTCGTCCGGGGCGGCCGCGCGCACGATCCCGGTGAAGCGGTACTCCATCGCGCCCATCTCGGCGTAGGCGCGCTGGGCATCGATCAGCGACAGGGAGTTCGCGCCGCCCGGCAGGTCCGGCCACCGCAGCTGGAGGTCGTCGTCCTCCCAGAAGCACACCGGGCAGATGTCGTAGCTGCCGGAAGGTCTTTCGAACGTGCGGTGCCCGCAGCACGGGCACGGGTATTCGGCCGGGGTGTCCACGAGTGATCACTCTGGACACCCCGGCCGTCGCGGGTCAACTCGATCGGCGGACCGCCTTCAGCTGCCACACCGGGACCAGGACCCGACCGTCGGCGTCGGTACCCAGCCGCGCCAGCCGGCCGGGGTCCTGGTCCAGCACCACCCGGACGCTCTCCCGCAGCTCCTCCGGCGTCATCGACGTCGTGTACAGGGTCGGCTCGAGGCGCTCGATCGTCCAATCGCGACCGACCGTCTCCCGCAGGTCGGCCTCGCTGATCAGGTACGGCGCCGGGAAGCCGTCCGGGATCTCCGGCGAGAAAGCGAACAGGTGCAGCGTCGCGCCCGGCCGCGTCGCGCGGGTCAGCGCCGCGAGGTACGCGCGCCGCTCGTCCTCGCTCAGGCAGTGGTACAACGCGCTGTCGAGGACCGTGTCGAACCGGCCTTCGTAGCCTTCGAGCTCGGTCGCGTCGGCCACCGCGAACGTGACGCCCGGCGCGCGCGTGCGGGCCTGCTCGATCGCCGACGGAGCGCCGTCCAGGCCGGTGACCCGCAGGCCGCGCGAGGCGAGGAACGCGGAGTTGTCGCCCAGGCCGCACCCGATGTCGAGCACTTCGCCGGTGAACTCGCCGGCGTCGGCCAGCGCGACGACCGCCGGCTGGGGCGCGCCGAGGTCCCACGGCATCTTGCGGCCCATCGGCGTCGAGCCTTGGTACAGCTCTTCGAAGTCGACGTCCTGTACGTCCATGGCCACCCCTTTATTCAACGGATGATGAGATCACTTCATCCTGCACCCGCTGTCAACCCGGTGGTAGTCCTGGAGACATGAAATTCGGGATCTCGACGTTCGTGACCGACGAGGGCATCCGCCCCGACGTGCTGGGTGCCGCCCTCGAAGAACGCGGCTTCGACTCGCTGTTCCTCGCCGAGCACTCGCACATCCCGGTGAGCCGGGAAACCCCGTACCCGGGCGGGGGCGACCTGCCGCGCGTCTACTACCGCACCCTCGACCCCTTCGTGGCGCTGACCGCCGCGGCGACCGCGACGTCGGAGCTGCTGCTCGGCACCGGGATCGCCCTGCTGATCCAGCGCGACCTGATCCACACGGCCAAGGAGGTCGCGTCGCTGGACCTGATCTCCGACGGCCGCGCGCTGTTCGGCGTCGGCGTCGGCTGGAACCGGGAGGAGATGCGCAACCACGGCACGGACCCGAAGACGCGCGGCGCGCTGATCGACGAGCAACTGGCCGCGCTCAAGGAGATCTGGACGAAGGACGAAGCCGAGTTCCACGGCGAGCACGTCGACCTCGACCCGATCTTCAGCTGGCCGAAGCCGGTGCAGAAACCGCACGTCCCGATCTACATCGGCGGCGAGAGCGAAGCCGCCCTGAACCGCCTGGCCAAGTACGGCGACGGCTGGCTGCTCCGCGGCTACACGAAGTACCAGGAGGCCCAGCGCGTCCGCGGCTGGCTGGCGGACCAGGGCCGCGAGGACGTCCAGTTCGCGGTCTTCGGCGGCCCGACGACGCCGAAGGTGATCGACGGCTTCCGCGAGGCCGGCGTCGAGCGGTACACGTTCCTGCTGGACACGCTGCCGGAGGCGGAGACGCTCAAGGCGCTCGACGAGCTGGCGGAGGTGGCCGCCGCCCACCGCTGACGCCCGGCCACGGGCCCAGCTCCGGGAGGTCGCCGGCGAGGCCGTCGCCGGCGGTCCGTCCCGTACTGGCCGGCTTGCCGTCGCGGTAGTCGACGGGCTGGTCCCGGTCGCGGACCCGAGCCCAGGCGTCCTCCAGGCGGACGGAGTGCCGCAGCAGAGCTCGCCGGTGCTAGCCGGCGGTGCGCTTCGGCGACCGCCGCGACCGGGATCACTTGTCCAATAGCAGGTGCACCGACAGTTCGAGGCGGTTCGCGACGTCGGCCGCCGACGCGCGGCGGGTCACCCAGGCGACCAGGTTCGCCATCCAGACGTCCGCGACGACGTGGAAGATGTCGCGGTCCGCCTCGGCTGGCTCGGCGATGCCCATCGCCTTGGCGAACATGTTCTCCATCAGCCGCCCGACCTGCTCGACCTCGGCCGCGGCGGAGGTGTCGGCGAACATGAACGCGCGCACCATCGCCTCGGTCAGGTGCGGGTCGCGCTGCATCATGCGCGTGTTGCGGCCGAGCACGAACATCAGCCGCTCGGCGGGCGTGTCGCCGGGGATGGCCTGGCGCTCGAGCTTCTCCTGCGCGCGCTCGAACTCGCGGGCCAGGCCGGAGACGAGCAGGTGGATCTTCGAGGGGAAGTACCGGTAGAGCGTGCCGAGGGCGACGTCGGCCTTCTCGGCGACGGCCCGCATCTGGACGGCGTCGTAGCCGCCCTTCGACGCGAGCGCGAGGGTGGCGTCGATGATCCGGCGGCGGCGGTCGCGCTGGGCGGCCGAGCCGAGTTCGTCGGCCCCGATCGCGCTCAGGCCGTTGCCGCGGGCCTTGGTCTTGCCTGGCATCGGCATTCCCCCGTCCTTCGGAACTTGTTCCAGTTCACGACGTAGATTACCTGTCCTGGCGAACCTCGCGACAATTGACCCACTGGCCGAAAAACTATAACACGTTCTACACTCGCGAGTAGTTTGCCGATCCCGCGAGGAGGCCCCATGCCGGTCGCGCTCACCGAGGAACAGGCCGCGCTGGCCGAGGCGATCCGCGCCTGGTCCGCGGCGCACCACCCGCGGGAGGCGGTGCGCGCCGCGGAGACCGGCCCCGGCGCGGGCATCCCGGCCGGCTTCGCCGCGCTCGGCCTGCTCGGTGTCGCGCTGCCCGCGGCGGCCGGCGGGGCCGACGGCAGTGTCGCCGACCTCGCCGCCGGGCTCGCCGCGGCGGCGGAGGAACTCGTTCCCGGGCCGCTCCTGGGCACCGCGCTCGCCGGGCTGCTGCTCGCCGACGTCCCCGAAGCGAAGGAGCTGCTCCCGGCCCTGGCCGAGGGAGAGGCCACCGTCGCGGTCCTGCTGGACGTCGTGTCCCTCGAGAACGGCCTCAGCGGGCCCGTGCCCGGGGCGCACCCGGACGCCTGGCTGCTCGTCCCGGTCGAGGGTGGCCACGTCCTGCTCGCGCCCGGCACGCCCGGGGTGAGCGTCGAGCCGCTGCCCGCGTTCGACTTCTCGCGCCCGCTCGCGCACATCCGGTTCTCCGGGGTCCGGGCCGACCTGCTCACCGTGCCGCCGGTCGCCGACCTGGCCGCGACGCTGGCGGCCGCCGAGGCGGCGGGCGTGGCGCGGCGCTGCCTGACCATCGCCGTCGAGTACGCCCGGGTCCGCGAGCAGTTCGGCAAGCCGATCGGGGCGTTCCAGGCGATCAAGCACCTGTGCGCCGAGATGCTCTGCCGCGCCGAAGCCGCCGAAGCGCTGGCCTGGGACGCGGCGTCCGGGCAGCACCCGCTCTCGGTGGCGAGCGCGGCCGTCGTCGCCCTCGACGCGGCCGTCGCCAACGCCAAGGACTGCGTCCAGGTCCTCGGCGGCATCGGGTTCACCTGGGAGCACGACGCGCACCTGTACCTGCGCCGGGCCGTCGCGCTGCGGCAGTGGCTCGGCGGGTCGTGGCGGCGGCGGGCGGCGTCGCTGGCGCTGTCCGGAAGCGAGCGCACCCTGGGTGTCGACGTCGGGGACGACCCTGCCTTGCGGGACGAGGTGGCGCGGATCGCCGCGCTGCCGGCTGCCTCCCAGCGCGTCGCGCTGGCGGACGCGGGTCTGCTGACGCCGCACTGGCCGGCACCCTACGGCCGGGGTGCCGACGCCGCGGAGCAGCTGCGGATCGACGCCGAGCTGGCGTCGGCCGGGGTCCGCCGTCCGGACCTGGTGATCGGCGCGTGGGCGGTACCGACGATCCTCGAGCACGGCAGCGACGAGCAGCGGGAGCGGTTCGCCCGGCCCACCCTGCGCGGCGAGCTCACCTGGTGCCAGCTGTTCAGCGAGCCCGGCGCCGGATCCGACCTGGCGGCGCTGCGGACGTCGGCCCGGCGCGTCGACGGCGGCTGGCGGCTGTCCGGGCAGAAGGTGTGGACGTCGCTGGCCCGCGAAGCCGACTGGGGCATCTGCCTGGCCCGCACCGACCCGGACGTGCCCAAGCACAAGGGGATCACGTACTTCCTGGTCGACCTGCGCACCGCGGGGATCACGACGCGGCCGCTGCGCGAGATCACCGGCGAGGCGGTGTTCAACGAGGTGTTCCTCGACGACGTGTTCGTGCCGGACGCCGACGTCGTCGGCCCGCCGGGCGGCGGCTGGCGGCTGGCGCGCACGACGCTGGCGAACGAGCGGGTGGCCATCGGCAGCGGGTCGGCGGTCGGCGAGAGCGTGCAGACTCTTGTGTCTACTGTGGACGCTTCGGCGCTGGACGACGTGGCGCTGGACCGGCTCGGGGCGTTGGTGGCCGACGGCGTCGCGGGTTCGGTGCTGGACCTGCGGGCGGCCCTGCGGCGGCTGGAGGGCCAGGATCCGGGCGCGGAGTCGAGCGTCCGGAAGCTGCTCGGCGTGTCGCACCGGCAGGCGGTGGCCGAGTTCGCGCTGGAGCTGGCCGGCGCGGGCGCGTTGCTCGCCGACGGCCCGGCCCAGCACGAGTTCCTGCTCACCCGCTGCCTTTCCATCGCCGGCGGCACGACGCAGGTCCTGCGTTCGCTGACGGCCGAACGCCTCCTCGGCCTGCCCCGCGGGTGATGCCCTTCGGCGCCCGGGTGAGTTGCGTTGGGCAACGGTGCGAAAGGACCGTTCGCGCCGCCGGGGGCCGAACTGTCGGTGCCGTGTTCTAGCGTTGCGGTCGTGGAGTTCAGCGCAGACACCCAGGCCACCTACCTCCCCGCGGATCCCCCGCGGGACGGGGTGCTGGCCTTGTGGGGCGAGGACGTGGCCGGCGGGACCACGATCGAGCTCGTGCTGCCCCGCGGAGCCAAGTTCGCGCGGACGAAGGTCGAAGCCGAGCTGGTTCCCCTGGAGCGGGCGCTGCCCCGGCTGCTGTCGGTGGGGGAGGAGGCCAGCCCGGCGGTGGCGGCGTGGTCGGCGGCAGTCAACGCCGGGGTGAACCTCGTCGCGCGGGGGCGGCTGCGGCCGGCGGCGTCACCGGGCGGGGCGGCGGCCTGGCGGATCGGCCCCCTCGATGCGGCCGACGAGGAACTGCTGCGGGGGCTGGCCGGCGCCTTGCCCCCGGAGGCGTACGCGCTGCCGCTGACGGGCCTGAAGCGCATCCGCCTGCACTCGCCGGATTCCTTGGTCCGGGCGCTTTGGGACGCCACGGCCGACCTGCTGGTCCGCAGCCCGGCGGCCCCGGTCGGCGCGGGCGACCCGGCATTCGCGGCCCGCGAACCGGCGCTGCTCGGCCCGGATGGCGCGGCCTGGCTGGCGGAGCTGGAGGCCCGCGAGCCCCGCGGGGTCCAGGTGCTCCTGCGGGTCGAGGGCGCCGACGACGAGTCGTTCGCCGGAGTGCTGGCGGTCCGCAGCATGGCGGAGCCGAGCCTGGTGGTGGAGGCGGCCACGCTGTGGGACGCCCCGGACGCGGTGCTGAACCGCCTCGGCGACCAGGTCGAGACGCAGTTGCTGCTGGGCTTGCGGCGGGGAGCGAGGGCGTGGGCACCGCTGGGCCGCGTGCTGACCCAGGCGGCCCCGGCCTCGCTGGCGCTGTCCGACGACGAAGTGGTCGACCTCCTCACCGACGGCGCCCGCGAGCTGGGCGGGGCCGGCATCGAGGTCCTGTGGTCGAAGGGCCTGTTCGCGGGAGAGGTGAAGGCCCGGGCAAGCGCAACCCAAGCGCCGGCGAGCGTGGCGGAGGCGGAGTTCGCGCTGCGCTCCCTGCTGGAGTTCCGCTGGCAGCTCAGCCTGGGCGGAGAGCAACTGACCGACGCAGAGGTGACGGCCCTGGCCGAAGCCAAGCGGCCGTTGGTTCGCTTGCGGGGGCAATGGGTGCGGGTGGATCCGCAGCTCCTGGCCCGGGTGCGCGGCCGGACTCGCACGTTGGACGCGGGCGAGGCCCTGGCGGCGGCGTTGACGGGCGAGCTGGAGGTGGACGGCGAGCGCGTGGAGTTCGCGGCACCCCCGGCGCTGGGCGGCCTGGCCGCGCGGATCCGGGACCGCGCGGAGTCCCCGATGGCCCCGCCGCCGGGGTTGGAGGCGACGCTGCGCCCGTACCAGCAGGCAGGGCTGTCCTGGCTGGCGACGATGACGGGCTTGGGCCTGGGCGCCTGCCTGGCGGACGACATGGGCTTGGGCAAGACGATCCAGCTGATAGCGCTCCATCTGCACCGGCGTGAACTGGCGAGGTCGGGCGAGTTGCAGCGGGTCTCGGCGCAGGCCGCCGAGGCTGCCGAATCCGTGGTCGAGCCCGCGCCCGGCGAGCGGCAGCCCGGCGAGGCTGCCCGTGCGGCGGTCGAGCAGCCGCCCGAGGCCGAGGTTCCGCCAGTCGGCGATGGGCCAGTGCTGGCCGAAACCTCCTCGGGCGGTGTCGAGCCTCCGCGCACCGGCGGCGGCCCCACCCTCGTGCTCTGCCCCACCTCCCTCCTCGGCAACTGGGAACGCGAGTTCGCCCGCTTCGCGCCCGACATCCCCGTCCGCCGCTTCCACGGCGGCCGGCGGCACCTCGGCGACCTTGCCCCCGACGAAGTCGTCCTCGCCACCTACGGAGTCCTCCGTCGGGATCGCGAGACCCTGTCCGAAGTGGACTGGGGGCTCGTCGCCGCCGACGAAGCTCAGCACGTCAAGAACCCGCTGTCCGCCACCGCCAAGGAACTGCGCAAGGTTCCCGCGCAAGCCAAGGTCGCCCTCACCGGGACGCCCGTCGAAAACCGGCTCACCGAGCTTTGGTCCATTGTGGACTGGACGACGCCCGGCCTGCTCGGCCCCCTCGATCGGTTCCGGCGCACCGTCGCGCGCCCGATCGAACGCGACCGCGACAAGGCGGTCACCGAACGGCTGGCCGCTACCGTCCGGCCGTTCCTCCTCCGGCGGCGCAAGACCGACCCGGACATCGCCCCCGAACTGCCGCCGAAGACCGAGACCGATCGGTTCGTCCCGCTCACCGCCGAGCAGACCACGCTCTACGAAGCCGTCGTGCGGGAAAACCTCGCCGAAATCCGGGAAACGAAGGGCATCGAACGCCGCGGGCAGGTTCTGAAGCTGCTCACCGAGCTCAAACAGATCTGCAACCACCCCGCGCAGTTCCTCAAAGAACCGCACGGCGCGCTCACCGGCCGCTCCGGCAAGCTCGCCGCCTTCGAAGAGCTCCTCGACGTCATCCTCGACGAAGGCGAAAGCGTGCTGGTCTTCAGCCAGTACGTCCAGCTCTGCCGCCTCCTCGAACGGCGCCTCCAGGACCGCGGCCTGCCCACCGAACTGCTCTCCGGCGACAGCTCCCCGGCCAAACGGCAGGACATGGTCGACCGCTTCCAGGCCGGCGAGATCCCGGTTTTCCTGCTCTCGCTCAAAGCCGGCGGCGTCGGGCTCAACCTGACCCGGGCCACCCACGTGATCCACTACGACCGCTGGTGGAACCCGGCCGTCGAAGACCAGGCCACCGACCGCGCCTACCGGATCGGGCAGGACAAGCCCGTCCAGGTGCACCGGCTGATCGCCGAAGGGACGCTCGAGGAACGGATCGCGCAGGTCCTCGAAAAGAAACGGGGCCTCGCCGAGTCGATCGTCGGCGCGGGCGAAGACTGGATCACCGAACTGTCCGACGACGAGCTCGCCGACCTCGTCCGGCTCGGGGGCGGGTGATGCCACCGAGGCGCAACTTCGGCACGACGTGGTGGGGCCGCGCGTGGGTCGAGGCCCTGGAGCAACGCGCGAAGCTCGACCCGAACCGGCTGCCCCGCGGGCGGACGTACGCGCGGAAAGGCACCGTCAGCGAGCTGCACTTCGGCGCCGGCGTGATGACGGCACGGGTGCGCGGCAGCCGGCCGCAGCCGTACAAGGTGACCATCACCATGCGCACCTTCACCGACGGCGAGTGGGACACCCTGCTCGGCGTGGTCGGCACCCAGCTCGGCCACGCGGCCGCGCTGCTCGACGGCGAGCTTCCCGGCGCGCTCACCGAGCAGGCGCGCGAAGCGGGTGTCGACCTGCTGCCGGGCCCGGGCGACCTGCGGCCGCGGTGCTCGTGCCCGGACTCGGCGAACCCGTGCAAGCACGTCGCCGCGGTGTACTACCTGGTCGCCGACGAGGTCGACCGCGACCCGTTCACGCTCTTCCTGCTGCGCGGCCGCCCAAGGGCGGACGTCCTGGCCGAACTCCGCGCCCGCCGCTCGCCCGCCCGCGGCGAGAAACCGAAGCTCCCCAAGCCCGCCGACGAGGGCTTGACCCCCCGGGCCGCCTACGCGCGACGGCCGGGCGCGATCCCCGCCGTGCCGGCACCACCACGGGTCCCTGGGCCCCCGGCGGTCCTGGACCTCGACCCGCCCCCGGGCACCGGCTGGACGGCGGCGGCGCTCTCGGCCCTCGCGGCGGACGCGGCCGCCCTCGCCCGCGACCTCCTGACCGGCGGCCCGACACCGGCGGAGCTGACGTTCGAGGAAGACCTCGCCCGCCGCGCGGCCGGCCGCACCAGCGCCGAGATCACCGCCCTCGCCACGGCGGCGGGAGTACCCCCGAAGGACCTGACCCGCTGGGCCGAGGCCTGGCGCGAAGCAGGCCGCGGCGGCTTGGCGGCCCAACGGGAGACCTGGCAACCCGGCCCGGGCCCGCTGGCCGAAGCGCAGCAAACCCTGGCCGACGCGGGTCTCCCGGGCAAGCCGAAGCTCTGGCGAAACCGCCTCACACAAGGAGACCTGCAACTGCGCTACGGCCGTGACGCCCGCTGGTACCGCTTCGTCCGCAAAGGACCGGAGTGGCGCCTCGACGGCCCACCTTCGGCCAGCCCGCTGGACCTCGCCTATTGACCCGATATCAGTGCTTACTGATCCAGATAAATTGGAGTAAGTGTAGATCAATTGTTGACAATCAAGTTTGCATAGTGACGTTTACTTAGCCAGGGGAGAAGTCCTCTTACTGGAGACGAAGCTCGAAGAATTGCATGGTCGGAACCTGGATAGATGTTCACGCAGGGACCTGACTCTGCTTGATGGCGATAAACTGCGAGCTCTTCAAGGATATGTTGACTCAAAGTTCTGAAATGAACTTCGGAAGACGTTTGGAGTCTGCGTCGCCTCAAGAATTTTGCCACATCGTGGTGGATCGCGCAGCGAAAGTCGGCGCTATTCGCGTAGCGGGTCGCTTCGATATCTAGAAAATTTTGAACGTCGGAAAGATTCATCCAGTCTGACCAGCGGTGTATCTCGTACCTTTCGTGACCTAAGCGGCTTTCAATTAGTGTCAGGTTCTCCTTCAGCCATATGTCGCCTTCTTCGTTGCTGACCGCCCGAGCCTCATTTATGGACAATTTTCCCCAATGTGGATGTCCAATTGTGGCATAATTGTACATGTTTAACTGGTCGCCAATGGAGAAAGAGTAAGTCGAGAAGTGTGATTGAGCCCAGGTGATCTGCAGTGAAAGAAAATCGTTGCTGGATCGCGGATTTCCAACGCTTATTTCGAACGAAGCATGTCGGTCAGCGATTGGAAGACTTTGCCAGTCGGACTGCTTGCCTATTCGTACGCTACCGGTGGTCATTCGGGTAAGACCTTTTCGAATCTGAGTAAGTAGAGTGACGACGGGTGCATGGTGGACCATGAGGCTTCGCAGCGAGACTTTCGCGAGACTATCTTGGGTTGCACCTTTGCGCGATTTCGTTTTCCGTCCGAAAGCTCCTCGAGTACAATGTTCTCCAACTGTAAGTCGGAAGACAATGTACAGGAGTATCGGTCGATGCCTTGCGCTGCGAATATTGACCAGGATGAAAAGACGTAGTCAACTTTTCTGGCGCGAGGAAATGTTCCGGCCCATCTCAATGAGAGTGATATGTGGAACTCGTCGCCTTGGGCTAATGGTCGATCAAATTCGATCCTTAGAACTTTAAGATATGGATCGTCTCTGATGAAGGTGACACTCAATGGTCGCTCGGTTTGTCTGTCGGTGGCCTCGGCGGACATAGTGCTTGCATCTGCGGGTGTGTCGCCGCTGACTTTAATCATAAGTCCGGAACCGGATCCTTCGAGGACTCGACGTCCGCGAAGTTCATGTAGGTAGGTCGCGTCGTCTTGGTCAATCCTGTAATTATCTACTACCTCATGGTAGTGATTTTCCGCATCTACAGCTGGGGCCTGCGTAAGCGTGTGTGCAAGTGCGACCATTCCGTCGGCTAGATCGAAAGAATAACTTAGGTCTTCGACCCTTTGGGCTAGACTATTATTCTCTGATCGTACCTGGTGGAGTATTCTCGCTGTGCGGATATTACGATCGACGGATTTGGCTAGAATAAATATAAGAATGAGGATGGCGAGGCATGGGATTTTTGCCGAGTATGTCCAGGGTAAGGACCAGATGCCGACTACGAGGCCGGTGTATCCGGTGGCGGAAATCAACCACTTGCTTGCCTCGCTGACCTCATCGTGCACGTCGGCTCCGGTCCGTGTGTTCTCCTGTGCAGTGATCGATGTCCTGCTGGGTTGTTCTGACTGTACATCTTCAGCGCTTAACTCGGAAAACGCAAATGCTGGCGGTGGAGGCGCACTGTTGTTCGAATTTTGCCCCAGGAAGGCCGTGACGTACTGTCAGCGGCTTGTTGACATGGTGGTAACTTACCCACGAATCAGGAATATTCGCCGGCCAGCCCGCTGGACCTCGTTTACTGAGCCCGCTCGGCCTTCCAGGCGTTGTACGTGTGATCCAGGAACCGCGCCACCCCGCGGACCACGTGCGCCGACCGGACCGACGTGAACACGTCGAACGCGTGCTGCGCCCCCGCCAGCTCCGCGTACGCCACCGGCTGCCGCGACTTCTCCCGCAGCCGCGCGACGAACTCGCGGGCCTCGCGCACCGGGACCAGTGAATCGTCGCGGCCGTGGATCACGAAGAACGGCGGTGCGTCCGACGTGATGCGGTCCAGCGGGGACGCCGCGATGTAGTCGTCCAGGTGGGAGACCGGGTCCCGGTCCGGCGCGAACACCCGGCGGGCGATCAGGCTCTCCAGCCGGTACTTGCTCGCCGGGGCACCGGACGTCGCCGCGAAGTCGTACACGCCGTAGTGCGGGACGCAGGCCTGGACGCTCGTGTCCACGTCCTCGAACGACGGCTGCAGCGCCGGGTCGTTCTGCGACAACGCCAGCAGCGCCGACAGGTGCCCGCCCGCCGAGCCACCCGTCACCGCCACGAAATCCGGGTCGCCGCCGTACGACACGATCGAAGAGCGGATCCACGCCAGCGCCTGCTTCGCCGCGACGATGTGCGCCGGCCACCGATGCGCCGGCGAGAGCGGGTAGTTGATCGCGACGCACACCCAGCCTCGACGCGCCAGGTAGCGCATCAGCGGCCGGCCCTGCTCCTCCTTGTTGCCGATCACCCATGCGCCGCCGTGGACCTGCAGCAGCACCGGGGCACCCGAGACCGGCGCAGCCGGCCGGTACACGTCCAGCAGGAACCGCTTGCCGCCCGGGGCGTAGGCGATGTTGCGGTCGACGCGGACGTCCGGGGCGCCCATCCGGAACGGCAGTGCCAGTTCGCCCCACGGCAGGCCCAGGTCGGACCGGCCCAGTTCCGACGCGTAGTCCGGACCCAGCGCCGACGTCAGCGCGTTTTCGATCTCCTCGCGGGCGCCGTGGCCGGTGCGGACCAGCGCGGCCAGCCCCGCGGCGGAGGCCGCCGCCATCGCCAGGCCCGCCTTCGTCGATCGGTCGTGGACGCCGTGGCGGGCCACGTGGAGCAGCGAATCCGCCGCCGTCAGCGCCAGGAACTGGGGCGCCAGCTCGCCGGTCAGCCACCCGGCGAAGAACACCGGGATCGTCGTGGACCGGGCCCGCAGCGGGCGCAGGGCGTTGGCGGTGAGACCGAGCTGGACCGCGCGACGGATCAGGAAATTCGGCTGCACCACCGCGATGATACCGGCGAGTAGGGTGACGCGCCGCTCACCGGACGTGGCCTACCCTGACGCCATGCAAAGACTGAGCGGCCTCGACGCGAGCTTCCTCTACCTCGAGACGTCGTCGCAGGTCCTGCACGTCTGCGGATTGCTCGTCCTGGACAGCGAGACCGTCCCCGGCGGCTACACCTTCGCGAAGCTCCACGAGAAACTCGACGAACGCGTCCGGCTGATCCCGGCGTTCCGCCGCAAACTGCACAATCCGCTGTGGAACCTCAGCCACCCCGTCTGGGTCGAGGACGAGGAGTTCGACCTCGACCACCACGTGCACCGCATCGGCGTGCCCGCCCCCGGCGACCGCGCCGAGCTGGCCGCGCTGTGCGCGCACATCGCCGGGCAGCAGCTCGACCGCGCGCACCCGCTGTGGCAGCTGTACGTCATCGAAGGCCTCGCCGACGGCCAGCTCGCCGTGCTGCTCAAGATGCACCACGCGAGCGTCGACGGCGTCAGCGGCGCCAGCCTGATCACCTACCTGGCCGGGCTCGAACCCGACGGCCCGATGCCGGAGATCGACGAGCACCGGAACGCCGGGCTGCCGTCGCCGCTGGACCTGATCCGCTCCGGCGTCGAAAGCGTCGTGAAGCGCCCCGCCGAGGTCGCGCGGCTGCTGCCCGACCTGCTCGGGCTGATGCCGCGCTGGGTCGGCCGGGCGTTGCGCGGCAAGGGGATGCCGGTCCCGTTCACCGCGCCGCGGACGTCACTGAACGGCACGATCACCGGGCACCGCAGCGTCGCCTTCGCCCAGCTCGACCTCGCCGACGTCAAGGACGTCAAGAACGCCTTCGGGGTCACGGTCAACGACGTCGTGCTCGCGCTCGTCGCCGGGGCGCTGCGCGAGTTCCTCGCCGAACGCGGCGAGCTGCCGGAAGACCCGCTGGTGGCGACCGTCCCGGTCTCGGTGCACGACCGCACCGAACGCGACCACGGCAGCAACAAGGTCTCGGCCTTCTTCGCCTCCCTGCCGACGCACCTGGCCGACCCGGCCGCGCGGGTGTTCTTCCTCGCCGAGGCCAACCGGCGCTCCAAGGACCACCACCACGAGATCGACGCCGACATGCTGCAGGACTGGGCGCAGTTCTCGGCCGCGACGGCGTTCGGGCTCGCCGTGCGCGCGTATTCGGCGCTGCGCCTGGCCGAGAAGCACCCGGTGGTGCACAACCTGGTCGTCTCGAACGTGCCCGGCCCGCCGATGCCGCTGTACTTCCTGGGCGCGCGGATCACCGGCTTCTACCCGCTCGGCCCGGTCTTCCACGGCGCCGGGCTGAACGTCACGGTGCTGTCCAACGCGGGCAAGGTGCACGTCGGCCTGCTCGGCGCGCGGGAGCTGGTCAAGGACCTGTGGCCGCTCGCCGACGCGCTCCCGGACGCCCTCGCCGAGCTCGTCAAGGCCGCGGGCTGAGCACCACCACCGGGATCTCCCGCTCGGTCCAGGCCTGGTACTTCGCGAAGTCCGCGTACAGCTCGACCAGCCGCGGCCACAGCTCGGCGCGTTCGGCGCCCTCGGCGACCCGGGCCGTGACCGGGACGCCGCGCCGGCCCTTGAGGTCGATGCGCGTCTCCGGGTGCGCCAGCAGGTTGCGGTACCACTGGGGGTGCCGCGGCAGCCCGCCCTGCGAGCCGACGATGACGACGTCGTCGCCCGAGCGCAGGTAGAGCAGCGGGGTGGTGAACAGCCGCCCGGACTTGCGGCCGCGGTGCTCCAGCAGCAGCGTCGGCACGGGCTTGCGGAACCCCGCCCCGACGCGCCACTTGCTGCCGACGCGGCCGCCGGTCAGCCGGAAGACCGCCACCTGCGCCTTCGCCAGGTACTTCATGGCCTTCGCGGTGACGGGCGAGTCGAGGCCGTCGGGTTTGGTGTCGGGCAGGCTGAAGCGTCCCATCATGGCTTCCTTCCTCGGAGGGATCCGACCGCGGCGAGCAGGGCGGGCACCCAGCGGTCGGCCGCCAGCACGCAGGCGGCGTGCCCGGCCGCGACCTCGTAGGTGGCCGCGCCGGGGAGCCGGCGGGCCAAGGACCGCTGGTGGGCGGGCGCGATGAACCGGTCCCGGGCGGTCACCACGACCGCGGCCGGCTGCCGCAGCGTGTGCAGCCACGGCCGCGAGTCGAACCGGCCGATCTCGTCGACGGCGACCGCGACCGCCCACGGCGTGGTCGAGCGGAACTCCCGCAGCCCCCACCGGTGGTCGGCGAGGCGGGCGCGGGGGAGCGCGCCGGGCAGGGCCGGCGGCGGCACCCGCTCGCGTAGCCGCCGCAGCGTGCGGCCGAAGACGTCGAGGGCGGCGCGCTGCCGCAGCCCGCGGCCGAAGTGGCCCGCGGTCGAGCACAGCACGAGCCCGGTAACACGTTCTGGTTCGGTGCGGGCCACGAGCTGCGCGACCAGCCCGCCCATCGAGTACCCGGCGAGCGCGAACCGGCCGACGCCGAGCGCGTCCGCGACCGCCGTGACGTCCTCGGCGCAGTCGGCCAGCCGGAACTCCGGCGAGCGGATGCCCCGGCCGTGCCACCGCTGGTCGAACACGACGACGCGGTGCTGCCGCGCCAGCCGCATCAGCGCCGGATACCAGGTCAGCAGGCCCGTGCAGGCCACCGAATGCAGCAGGACGAGCGCGGGCGCGTCCCGCGGGCCGATGTCGGTGACCACCGTGCGGCCGCGGCCGGGCAGCTCCAAGGGGACCGGCTCGGGCACGCCCGCGGTCGGCGGCACGGTGATCCGCCGCCGTGTCCCCGCCATTGCGCCACCCCCGGGGGTTGCCGTGCCCGCCCTTTCCGGTTAAGACTAGAACAGGTTTCAATATTGCGCCCGATCCGGAGGACAGGCGTGGACTTCGCCCTTGACGATACGCAGACCGAGATCGCCGCCCTCGCCGCGAAAGTGCTCGGGTCCGAGGAAGATCCTTGGCGCGCGCTCGCCTCGGCGGGCCTGCTCGCCCTGGCGCTGCCCCCGGAGCTGGAAGGCGACGGCCTGGGCGTCGCCGAGGTCGCCCAGGTCCTGACCGAGGTGGGCCGGGTGGCGGCGCCGGTGCCCGCGTACGCCGCGCTCGCCCTCGGTGTCCTGCCGATCGAGTCGCTCGGCACCCCCGCCCAGCGCGCGGAGTTCCTGCCGCCGGTCGCGGCGGGGGACGCGCTGCTCACCGCGGCCCTGCACGAGCCGTCCGCGCCCCTGGTCGCCGAGCCCGCCGCGACCGCGCGGCCCGGCGACGGGAAATGGCTGGTCAGCGGCGTGAAGACCGCTGTCCCGCACGCCGCCGGGGCCACCCGGATCCTCACCCCGGTGACCACCGCGCACGGCAGCGCCGTCTACCTCGTCGACCCGCACGCCGACGGCGTCACGCTCGTCCCGACCCCCACCTCGTCCGGGGCCCCGGAATTCACCGTCCGGCTCCACGACGTCGCCGTCGAAGAGGCCGATCTGCTGTTCGATCGCGGTGCCGTCGCGGCGCTGCACCGGTTCGCGCTGGCCGGTGCCTTGGCCGTCGGCGACGGCCTGCTGGCCGGGGCGCTCGCGCTCACCGTCAAGCACGTCGGCGAGCGCACCCAGTTCGGCCGGCCCCTGGCCGCCTTCCAGGCCGTGGCGGGCCAGATCGCCGACGTCTACGTGGCCGCGCGGACCGTGCACCTCGCCGTGACGTCCGCGGTGTGGCGGCTGGCTGCCGGGCTCGACGCGGACGCCGAACTGGACGTCGCCGCCTACTGGCTCGCCTCGCAGGCGCCGCAAGCGCTGGCGACCTGCCACCACCTGCACGGTGGCCTCGGCGTCGACGAAACCTATCCGCTGCACCGGTATTCGTCGGCGATCAAAGACCTCGGCCGGACGCTCGGCGGGGCCGCGCACCGGCTCGGCCGGCTCGGCGAACGAGTGGCGGGGTGAAGCGGATGCACGTCGAACTGACCAGCGCGCAAAAGCAGCTGCGCGCCGAACTGCGCGAATACTTCGCCGGCCTGATCAGCCCCGAGGAACGCCGGGCGATGCTGCGGGAGCGGCATGGCCCGGTGTTCCGCGAGATCGTTCGCCGGATGGGCCGCGACGGCCGGCTCGGCGTCGGCTGGCCGGTCGAATACGGCGGCCAGGGCTTCGGCGGCATCGAACAGCACCTGTTCGTCGACGAGGCCGCGCGCGCCGACGTCCAGCTGCCCTCGGTCACGCTGCAGACGGTCGGGCCGACCCTGCAGGAATTCGGCACCGACGAACAGAAGTCGTTCTTCCTGCCGAAGATCCTGGCCGGGGAGATCCACTTCGCGATCGGGTACAGCGAACCGGAAGCGGGCACCGACCTCGCGTCGCTGCGGACGACGGCGGTGCGCGACGGCGACGAATACGTCGTCAACGGCCAGAAGATCTTCACCACCGGCGGCCACGACGCCGACTACCTCTGGCTCGCCGTGCGGACCGCGCCGGACGCGCCCAAGCACAAGGGCATCTCGATCCTCATCGTCGACACGAGCGACCCCGGCTACTCGTGGACGCCGATCATCACCTGCGACGGCGCCCACCACGTCAACGCGACCTACTACTCGGACGTCCGAGTGCCGGCGAACCGCCTGGTGGGGCAGGAAAACGCGGGCTGGCGGCTGATCACGACCCAGCTCAACCACGAGCGCGTCATGCTCGGGCCGGCCGGCCGGATCGGCGGCCTGTACGACCGCGTCCGCGCCTGGGCGAGCGCGCACGGCCTGCTGGACCTCGCCGACGTGCGGGCCGTGCTCGCCGAAGCGCTGGCCGTGACCCGGGTGAACGAGCTGCTGAACTGGCAGGTCGCGGTGTCCTCGGCGAACGCGCCGGTGGGCGTGGCCGACGCGTCGGCGACCAAGGTGTTCAGCTCGGAGGCCATCCAGCGGATCGGCCGGAACCTCGAGGAAGTCGTCGCTCGCCACGGCGACCTCGCCGATCCGGACACCGCCGAGCTCGCCGAATGGCTGGACCTCACCGCGAAGCGCAACATCGTGCTGACCTTCGGCGGGGGCGTCAGCGAAATCCAACGGGAGCTGATCGCCTCGATCGGCCTGGGCCTGCCGAGGGTGCCGCGATGAACATCGAAGAGGCCGCCGCGGAGATCGCCGCACGCGGGGAATGCGCGCCGCGCCTGGCGCGCGACCCCGTCAACCAGGCCATGGTCAACAACTGGGTCGAAGCGATCGGGGACCGCAACCCGGTCTACACCGACCCGGAGTACGCCGCCACGAGCGTCCACAAGGGACTGGTCGCGCCACCCGCGATGGCGCAGGTGTGGACGATGGGCGGCCTGAACGTCCCGCGCGGCTCCGACGACCCCCTCGGCCTGATGACGGAGCTCCTGGACGAAGCCGGGTTCACCTCGGTCGTGGCGACGAACTCCGAGCAGACCTACCACCGCTACCTGCGGCCCGGCGAGCAGGTCGAGGCGCGGACGCGGCTGGAGAACGTCGTCGGGCCGAAGAAAACCGCGCTGGGTGAGGGCTGGTTCGTCACCACGCGGATGACCTGGTACGTCGGAGCCGAGGCCGTCGCGGAAATGATGTTCCGCGTCCTCAAGTTCCGCCCGCCCGCTCCGCAACCGCCGCCGGCGCCGGTGCTGCGGCCGGTGATCAGCCGGGACACCGAATTCTTCTGGGACGGCCTTCGCGAGGGTGAGCTGCGGATCCAGCGCTGGGGCGAAACGCTGCGGCACCCACCGGGGCCGATGCCGCCCGACGGCTCGCTGGACACCAAGCCGGACTACGTCGTCGCCAGTGGCCGGGGAACCGTGTACTCCTACGTCGTGCACCACCACCCGGCGGTGCCCGGCAAGCAACTGCCGTTCGTGGTGGCCCTGGTGGAACTCGAAGAAGGGGTCCGCGTGATGGCGGAGCTGCTGGATGCGGCGCCGGAGGAGGTCCACATCGGACTACCGGTGGTCGCGGCGTTCGTCAAGGTGGACGACGACCTGACCCTGCCCGCGTGGAAGGTGGCCCGATGACCGTCGCCGAAGGGACCGAGCTGCCGCCGCTGACGATCGAGGCGACGCCGACGTTCGTCGTCAGCACCGCGCTGGCCACCCGCGACTTCCAGGACGTCCACCACGACCGCGACTCGGCCGTCGCCCGCGGTTCGAAGGACATCTTCCTCAACATCCTCACCGACACGGGTCTCGTTCAGCGGTTCGTCTCGGAGTGGGCCGGGCCGCAGGCATTGATCCGGTCGATCAAGATCCGGCTCGGCGTGCCCTGCTACGCCTACGACACGCTGACGTTCACCGGCCGGGTGGTCTCCCGTGACGGGCAGGACGTCGTGGTTTCGGTGTCCGGTGTGGACAGTCTCGGCGAGCACGTCGCCGGGACGGTGGAGGTGACCCTGCCGTGACGCTTTCGGGGACGGCGGCGATCGCCGGGATCGGCGCGACGGAGTTCTCGAAGGACTCCGGGCGCAGCGAACTGCGGCTGGCGGCCGAATGCATCTCCCACGCACTGGCCGACGCCGGTCTGACACCATCCGATGTGGACGGACTGGTGTCGTTCACCATGGACGGCAACGCGGAGATCGCGGTCGCGCGGGAACTCGGGATTCCCGAGCTGAAGTTCTTCAGCCGCATCCACTACGGCGGCGGCGCCGCGGCGGCGACCGTGCAGCAGGCGGCGATGGCGGTGGCGACCGGCGTCGCGGACGTCGTCGTCGCGTACCGGGCGTTCAACGAGCGGTCCGGCCATCGCTTCGGCCAGGTGTCGTCCGAGGCGGCCGGGCAGGTCAACTCCTCGGGCGTGGACAACGCGTTCCACTACCCGATGGGCATCGCCACCCCGGCGGCGACGGTGGCCATGGTCGCGCAGCGGTACCTGCACGACTACGGCGCGACGAGCGAGGACTTCGGGCGCGTGGCCGTCGTCGACCGCAAGCACGCGGCGACGAACCCGAACGCGTGGTTCCACGGGCGGCCCATCACCCTCGAGGAGCACCAGGCGTCACGCTGGGTGGCCGAGCCGCTGCACCTGCTCGACTGCTGCCAGGAGAGCGACGGCGGGGTCGCGCTGGTCGTGACGAGCCTGGCGCGGGCCCGCGATCTCGCGGGCCCGCCGGCGGTGATCGCGGCGGCGGCGCAGGGGAGCGGACCGGACCAGTACGTGATGACCAGCTACTACCGCGACGACCTGGCCGCGCTGCCGGAAATGGGTGTCGTGGGCCGGCAGCTGTGGGGCCAGTCCGGGCTGGCACCGTCCGATGTGGACGTCGCGGTGCTGTACGACCACTTCACGCCGTACGTGCTGATGCAGCTGGAGGAACTGGGTTTCTGCGGCCGCGGCGAGGCGAAGGACTTCATCGCGGACGGCGCGCTGGAGCTCGACGGCGCGTTGCCGCTCAACCCGCACGGCGGCCAGCTGGGCGAGGCGTACATCCACGGCATGAACGGCATCGCGGAGGGCGTCCGGCAGATCCGGGGGACGGCGGCCAACCAGGTCGCGGACGCGGCGCGGGTACTGGTGACGGCGGGCACGGGCGTGCCGACGAGCGGACTCATCCTGACGAGTGACTGAGCGTCACCTCAATGACGGCTGGTGCCCGGCCGTCGTGGGTGTCACGGTGGAAACACCACCCACGACGGAGAGTGAGACCGATGGCGGTCGACTGGGCGCTCACGGCGGTCTTCGCGGGGCTGGTGCTGCCGTGCGTGCTGCGCCTGGTCCGCCTCGACTACGCACGGCTGGGGCACGGCGTCCGCCACGGCGACCTGGCGGAGCTGTTGCTGGTGGTGGCGATGGTGGCGATGTTCTCGCCGGTCGGCGGCCCGATCCCGGCGGCGGGCTGGCAGGCGGTGCTGGTGCTGACGACGGGCTGGTTCGCGCTGGCCTGGTGGCGCGGACGGGCCTGCGCCCACCACGCACTGTCGGCGGCGGCGATGCTGTACATGGTGACGGCGATGCCCCACGGCGGAGGCGACCACGGACCGTGGCTGACGATGTCGGCCATGGACGCCCGGCTGGCGGTCCCGCTGGTCGCGGTGCTGGCGGCGGGCTACTTCGTGGCGGACGCGGCTTGGTCGGGGGTGGCGGTGGTGCGGGGCTCGGCGGTCGTGGGGCAGGCGTCGCGCGCGGCGTGCCGGACCGTGATGGGCGCCGGGATGGGCTATATGCTGCTGGCCTCGGCCCTGTGACTCTCAGCCCGCGACCCGCCGCACCTCACCCAGGGCACTGTCCCCAGGCGAGGGAAGCGAAGCGGCCGGGTGCTCCGACGTCCACTGGGCCGCCGCCGCGATGTCGTTCTTCAGGGCCGTGATCAGGTCTTCCGCCGAGGCGTACTTCTTCTGCTCGCGCAGGTGCGTCCCCAGCCAGACCACCAGCGTTTCGCCGTACAGGTCGCCCGAGAAGTCCAAGACGTGGGCCTCCAACAGGCGGTACCCGTCCGCGCCGTAGTACGTCGGGCGGCGGCCGACCGAGATCGCCGCCGGGAGCCTGGAGCCGTCCGGGCGGCCGATCCAGCCCGCCCACACCCCGTCGCCCAAGGAGCCGTCTTGGTCGCTCAAGGCGATGTTCGCCGTCGGAAAGCCCAGTTCTCGGCCGCGCTGGTCGCCCGGCTCGACCGTTCCGCGCACCACGAAGTAGTCCGAAGTCACCCCTCCACGGTAGCCGCCCCGGGCGCGCCGCTCAGGAAGTGGACACCAGCACCGTGTCCGCCAGCACCGGTGCGTCGTCGCGCTCGGCAGCCGACGTCGTCACCAGCAGGCGGTCGTCCGCGCGCCAGACCCGGATCCGCAGCGTCTCGCCCGGGAACACCACGCCGGCGAACTTCGTCGCGAACGACGCCACCCGGGCCGGGTCGCCGTCCAGGAACTCGTTCACCAGCACCCGCGCCACGATGCCGTACGTGCACAGCCCGTGCAGGATCGGCCGGTCGAACCCCGCCGCCCGGGCGAACGCCGGGTCCGCGTGCAGCGGGTTGCGGTCGCCGCACAGCCGGTACAGCAGCGCCTGCTGCGGCAGCGTCGGGACCTCCAGGACGACGTCCGGCTCCGCCGAAGGCCAGGAAATCCGGTCCGACGGCCCCCGCGAGCCGCCGAACCCGCCCTCACCGCGCGCGAAGATGCTCGACCGGGCCGTCCACAAAGGATCCCCGGACGACGAAGTGACCGAAACCTCCTGGACCACCACCGCCGCCTTGCCCTTGTCGAAGACGTCGGCGATCCGCGACCGCGCCACCGCCTTGCCCGACGTGGGGATCGGCTGGTGCAGCGTGATCTCCTGCTTGCCGTGCAGCACCTTCGCCAGGTCGATCTCCACCCCGGGGAACGACACCGCCGGCGGGTCGAACACGCGCAGGTTGGCCGCCACCGTCGCGAACGTCGGCAGCACCACCAGGTCCTGCTCGTAGGTGAACCGCAGTTCGTCCGGGCCCGCGCCCAGCGCCAGGTGGTACAGCAGCACGTCCGACGACGTCCAGGCGAAGTTCACCTCGCCGATCTCGGCACCGATGGCGATGTCGGGGTTGATGGGCACGGGAACTCCCTATTCGTAGCTGATCGAGACCTCGTCGGTGACCGGCAGCGACTGGCAGGCCAGCACGATGCCGTCCGCCATGTCCTCGGCGTCGAGGACCTCGTTGTGCAGCATCTTCACCTCACCCGAGACGATCCGGCACGCGCACGCGCTGCACTGTCCTTCGCGGCACGAGTAGGGCGCGTCCATGCCGTCTTCCAGGAGCCGGTCCAGCAACTTCCGCTGCCGCGGCCACACCATCGACCGCGTGTCCCCGTCGAGGGTCACCGTCAGCGCCGCCGGTGCTTCATCCGAAGGCTCCTCGACGACCTCGGCGGTCTCTTCGAACGGGTTCCCGGTCAGCGACGTGAACTTCTCGACGTGCACCCGCTCGCGCGGCACCCCGAGCTGCCCGAGCGCCTCGCGCACGGCCGCCATGAACGGCGCCGGCCCGCACAGGAACGCCTCGTGCGTGGTGTACGCCGAAGCCAGCCCGCGCAGCTGCGAGACGTCCGGCAGGCTCTGGACGCTCTCCAGCCAGTGGATGACGACCAGCCGGTCTCCGTACCGCTTCGCCAGCGACGCCAGTTCACCCGCGAAGATCACCGAGCGCTCGTCGCGGTTCGCGTACACCAGCACGACCCGGCCGGAACCGGTCTCCAACGCCGTCTTGAGGATGGCCATCACCGGCGTGATGCCGCTGCCGCCGGCGAACAGCAGGAAGTCCTCGTCGACCGAAGACGGGCAGAACACCCCGGCCGGCGCCAGCACGTCGACCTGCATCCCCGGTTGCAACGACGAGCAGATCCAGCCCGACCCGTACCCGCCGTCGGTCCGCTTGACCGTGACCTGCACCCGGTTCTCGTGCGGCGCGCTGGAGAGCGAATAGCACCGCGCCACCGAACCGGTCCGCTCGCTGGGGATCCGCAGAGTCAAGAACTGCCCCGCCGAGTAGGCAAAAGCGGAAGCGTGCTCGGGCGGGATCTCGAAGACCACCGACCGCGCGTCCGGCGTTTCCACGACGACGTCGGCGACGGTCAGCGTGTAGACCCGCTCAGCCATCGGCCACCACCAGCGTGCCCTCGCGCACGGCGTCGCCGATGCTGTCGGCCAGCTTCGGGCACGTGTCGAGCAGCGCCGACGGCCCGTCCGCGTCCGCGAACACCGGGCAGGTGTCGGCGGGCCGGGACGTCCACTGGATGCTCGTGTGCTGGATGCTGTTCTTCTTCACCAGCACGCACGTCCCGCAGCTGCGGCACTCGTGCGGCCGCAGCCCGCCCGACAGGAACTCGGTCTGCTCGGCGGTGGTCACACTTCCGCCTCGGTCTTCTGCCGCGCCAGGTTCTCCGCGACCTCCGCCGCCCACGCCTCGTTGGCCTTCGTCGTGTCCACTTCGAACTCGAACCGCTGGGTCATGTCCTCGGTGACGTCGGCGACGTCGACGTAGAACTGCTGGTACCACCGGCGGAGCTGGTAGACCGGACCGTCCTCTTCGCACAGCAGCGGGTTGTCGATCTGCGTCTTGTGCTTCCAGATCTCGACGTCCTGCAGGAAGCCGGCGCCGATACCGCGGGCCAGCTTCGCGGCGATCTTGTCCGCGTGCTCGTCGGAGATCCCCGGCAGCTTCTTGACCTTCATGCCGTACTGCAGCACGAACGACGTCGGCGTCACGGGGTAGTGGCAGTTGATCAGCACGCTCTCGATTTCGTAGCCCTGGAACGAGTTCACCAGCTTGTTGATCATGTACGACGGCCCGAAGTACGACGCCTCCGACCGCAGCAGGTTGTCCTCGCCGCCGTAGTTCGACGCCATGCCCATGTCCGGGCGGCCCTTGGTGTTGAGGTACTGCGTGGCGATGTGGCCTTCGAAGACGTTCTTGAAGTACGTCGGGTAGGCGTAGTGGATGTAGAAGAAGTGGGCCATGTCGACGACGTTGTCGATGATCTCGCGGCAGTTGGAGCCGTCGATGAAGATCTCGTCCCAGGTCCAGTTGCTCCACTCGTCGCTGTGGGCCGCTTCGATCCGCGGGATCGCCAGTTCCTCGGGCGGCGGGTTGCCTTCCGGGTCGTGCCAGACGAGCAGCTGCCCGTTGCGCACCTCCGACGTCCACGACCGCGTCCGCGCGCGCAGCGGAACCCGCTTGGCGTAGGGGATCGAGACGCACTTGCCCTTGCCGCTCCAGCGCCAATCGTGGAACGGGCAGGCCACCTCGTCGCCCTTGACCGTGCCCTGGGTGAGGTCGCCGCCCATGTGCCGGCAGTAGCCGTCGAGCACCTGCAGCTCGCCCGCCGAGTCCGCCCACACCACGAGTTTCGTGCCGAACGCGGTGACCGCGTGCGGTTTCCCGTCGCGGAAGTTCTCCGCCAGGCCGAGGCAGTGCCAGCCGCGGGCGAACCGGGTCGGCGGCTCACCGGCGTAGATGGTGCGTACCGAATCCTGCGTCATCGCTGCCCTCCCGTGGTCCCCTGATCTTCGTGCGCCAGCCGCGTCGCCGCAAGGTAGCCGAACACCATGGCGGGGCCGATGGTCGCGCCCGGCCCGGCGTACGTCCGGCCCATCACGGCCGCGCTGGCGTTGCCCGCGGCGAACAGCCCCGGCACGGCCGAGCCGTCCTCGCGCAGCACCTGCGCGTGTTCGTCGGTGCGCAGCCCGCCCTTGGTGCCCAGGTCGCCCGGGACGATCTTCACCGCGTAGAACGGCGCTTTGTCCAAGGGGCCGAGGCTGGGGTTGGGTTTGTTGCGCGGGTCGCCGTAGTAGTGGTCGTACTTGCTGACGCCGCGGTGGAAGTCCTCGTCGACGCCGTTGCGCGCGAAGCCGTTGAAGCGCTCGACGGTCGCCTCCAGGCCGGCCGGGGGGACGTCCATCTTCGCGGCCAGCCCGGCCAAGGTCGACGACTTCACCGCGATCCCCGCCTTGAACCAGCGGCCGGGCAGTGGCTGGCGCGGCCCGACGCCGGTGAACATGTACCGGTCCTTGTAGCGCTGGTCGAACACCAGCCAGGTCGGGATGTGCTGCCCCGGGCCGTCCCCGGGACCGTACATCGCGTGCACGGCCTCGACGTAGGGCGCCGACTCGTTGACGAACCGCTCGCCGTGCGCGTCGACCATGATGCTGCGCGGCCGCGACCGCTCGGCGAGGGCGAACCACGGTCCGCCGGTCAGTGGCAGCGACGGCCCCCACCAGGCGTCGTCCATCAGGTCGAGGGCCGCGCCGAGCTTGAGGCCGGCGGTGATGCCGTCGCCGGTGTTGGCGGCCGCGCCGACGGTCCAGTCGACGCCGATCGGTGCGCGCTGGTACTTCTCGCGCATCTCGAGGTTCCGCTCGAAGCCACCGCTGGCGAGGATCACGCCGCGCCGCGCCGCGATGACGCCGGTCTCGGTGACGACGCCGGTGACGCGGTCGTCGTCGACCTGGAGGTCGACCAGGGGGGTGTTCAGCCGGACCTCGACGCCGGCCCGGGCCAGGCCCACCCGCAGCCCGGCCGCAAGCGCTTGCCCCATGCTCAGCAGCTGCTGCCCGCGGAGTTTGCCGACGAGCCACTGCCGGCCCAGCGACAGCATCCGGAGGGCGCCGCGCGGGTGCCGGGCGAGCAGGCTCAGCCAGCGGTAGTCGGCCTGGGTGATCGGGACGCCGAGCGGGGGAGCGCTGTAGGGCGGTTCGAGGTGGGCCAGCTCGGCGCCCAGAAGCTTGCCGTCGAGGGCGACCGGCTCCACCGACCGCCCGCCGGGGCGTCCGCCGGGAGCTTCCGGGTGGTAGTCGCTGTAGTCGCGGACCCAGCGGAACTTCAGCGGGGTGTGGTCGCAGACGAACTTCAGCACCGCGGGGCCGTGGGCGAGGAACGTGTCGCGCCGGACGGCCGGGACGGCGTCCCCGACGATGGCGGCCAGGTACTCGCGCGCCTGCTCGGGTGGTTCTTCGATCCCCGCGGCGCGCAGAGCGTGGTTGCCGGGCAGCCAGACCCCGCCGCCGGAGCGTGCGGTCGAGCCGCCGAAGCAGCCGGCTTTCTCCAGGACCACTACGCTCAGGCCCTGGTGGGCCGCAGCCAGCGCGGCGGTCATCCCGGCGGCACCACTGCCGACGACGACGACGTCGAACTGCTCCGTCATGCCACCTCACCTATAACGTGTTCCACGTGATGAGTATCCAGTTGAGAGCCCCTTTCGGCCACCATAGACGAGAACGTGTTTCAGTTCTAGGGTAGCCACCATGGACGCACTCGTCGCGGACGTGGTCATCGTGGGGTTCGGGGCGGCCGGCGCCTGTGCCGCCCTCGAAGCGGCCGACGCGGGCGCCGACGTCGTCATCGTCGAGCGCTTCGCCGGCGGAGGAGCCAGCGCGGTCAGCGGTGGCGTCGTCTACGCCGGTGGCGGCACCGGTCAGCAGCTCGACGCGGGGGTCGACGACTCGGTCGACGACATGTACGCCTACCTACGCATGGAGACCGGGGACGTCGTCTCCGAGGGGACGCTGCGGCGGTTCTGCGAGGGCAGCCGCGAGATGATCACCTGGCTGGAGGGCAACGGCGTGCCGTTCGAAGGCAGCCTCTGCCCGTACAAGACGTCGTACCCGAGCGACGACCACTACCTCTACTACTCCGGCAGCGAGGCGGCCGGCGGGTTCCGCGACGCGGCGAAGCCGGCTCCGCGCGGGCACCGCGTCAAGGGGCCCGGGACGTCGGGGAAGATGCTGATGGCGCGGCTCAAGGCGGCCGTGCGCGCCCGCGGCATCCGGGTGCTGACCCAGACGACCGTCCGGAAGCTGCTCCGCGACGGCGCGGGCCGCGTCACCGGGGTCGTCGCCGAGACCCTGGGCGAGGCGCCCGCGTCGGTGCGGGCGCGCCACCAGCGTTTCGCGCAATACGCGGCCAAGCCCGGGATCTACGTCCCGTCGCTGCGCAAGTCACTGCACCGCCGGGTCGAACGCTTCGAACGAGCGCACGGCCGTGAGCTGCGGATTTCGGCCCGGCGCGGGGTCGTGCTCGCCGCCGGTGGCTTCATCGCCGACCGCGAGATGGTGCGCGAGCACGCGCCGGCCTACCGCGGCGGGCTGCCGCTGGGCACGTCCGCCGACGACGGCTCGGGCATCCGGCTCGGCGTCGAGGCCGGGGCCGCGACCGGCGAGCTCGGCCGGATCTCCGCCTGGCGGTTCATCACGCCGCCGAGCGCGTTCCTCGGCGGGATCATCGTCGACGCCGCGGGCCGGCGGGTGATCGACGAGTCCCGCTACGGCGCCGCGGTCGGCGAGAAGCTCATCGAGGACCACGGGAGCAAGGGCTGGCTGCTCGTCGACGCGCCGATCGTCGCCGAGGCGCGGCGGGACACGAAGGCGCAGAGCCAGTGGTTCCAGGCGCTGCAGCTGCGGTACCTGCTGCGGCGCGGCCGGGTCACCGGGACGACGGTCGAGGAGGTGGCGCGCCGGGCCGGCGTCGACCCGCAGGGGCTGCGCGCGAGCGTCGAGGGCTACCACGGCGACCGCGATCCGGTGGGCAAGCCGACCGAGTTCGTGCGGCGCCTGGACAACCCGCCGTACTCGCTGATCGACATCTCGGTGCGGCCCAACCTCGGGTACCCGACGCCGATGCTCACCCTCGGCGGGCTCGTCGTCGACGAGGACACCGGCGCGGTGCGGAACACGGCGGGGGCGCCGATCCCCGGCCTGTACGCCGCCGGGCGCACCGCCGTGGGAATCTGTTCCAGGTCCTACGTGAGCGGCCTGTCCCTGGCCGACTGCGTGTTTTCCGGCCGTAGAGCGGGGATCAACAGTGCCCTGGCGCAGGGTGTTCTCGACAAAAACGAGAACGTGTTCTAGTCTTGGGACAGTGAAGACCAGAGAGGAACTGCGCATGAGCGAGCAGGTGATCGCCGGGGTCCGGGACCTCCTGCCGGTCCTGCGGGAACGGGCCCAGGACGCCGAGGACGCGCGCTGCGTCCCCGAGGAGTCCGTCAAGGCCCTGCAGGAGACCGGGTTCTTCAAGCTGCTGCAGCCGAAGCTCCACGGGGGCTTCGAAGCCGACCCGGTGAGCTTCTACACCGCGGTCAAGCTGATCGCGAGCGCGTGCGGGTCCACCGGCTGGGTCGCCTCCATCCTCGGCGTCCACCCGTGGCACGTGGCGCTGTTCGACGCCCAGGCGCAGCAGGAGGTCTGGGGCGAGGACCAGGACGTGCGGATCTCCTCGTCGTACGCGCCGATGGGCAAGGCCGAGGTCGTCGAGGGCGGCTACCGGCTCACGGGCCGGTGGAGCTTCTCCTCCGGGTCCGACCACTGCACGTGGGTGCTGCTCGGGGGACCCGCGTTCAAGGATGGCAAGCCGGTCGACTTCTGCACCTACCTGCTGCCCATCGCCGACTACTCCATTGTGGACGTCTGGGACACGATCGGCCTGCGCGGCACCGGCTCGAACGACATCGTCGTCGAGGACGTCTTCGTCCCGCAGCACCGGGCGCTGAGCTTCATCGCGACGTCGAAGTGCAAAGTGCCGGGCCAGGCCGTCAACCCCGGCCCGCTCTACCGGCTCCCGTACGGTTCGGTGCACCCGACCACGATCACCGCACCGATCATCGGCATGGCCCAGGGTGCCTACGACGCGCACGTCGAGCACCAGCGCAAGCGCGTCCGGGCCGCCTACGCCGGCGAGCAGTCCAAAGAGGACCCGTTCGCCAAGGTGCGGATCGCCGAAGCGGCCAGCGAGATCGACGCCGCCTGGCTGCAACTGACCCGCAACATCGAAGAGCTGTACGAACTCGCCAAGCGCGAGGAGCGGATGCCCGTGGACCTGCGGCTGCGCGTCCGGCGCGACCAGGTCCGCGGCACCGAACGCGCGATCGCCGCGATCGACCGGCTCTTCGAGAACTCCGGCGGCCGCGCGATCCAGCGGGGAACGCCGATCCAGCGCTTCTGGCGCGACGCGCACGCCGGCCGCGTCCACGCGGCGAACGACGCCGAGCGCGCGTACGTCATGTACGGCACCGGCGCCTTCGGGCTCCCCGTCGAGAACGCGATGTACTGATGGCCGCACCCGAAGGCAAGTACGTCCAGGCCGGCTCGCTCAAGCTGCACTACCACGAAGCCGGCGCCGAGCACGCCGAGACGGTGATCCTGCTGCACGGC
Source organism: Amycolatopsis sp. NPDC004772 (assembly GCF_053601215.1). Taxonomy (NCBI): domain Bacteria; kingdom Bacillati; phylum Actinomycetota; class Actinomycetes; order Pseudonocardiales; family Pseudonocardiaceae; genus Amycolatopsis; species Amycolatopsis sp. NPDC004772. Next base: position 44,177 of record NZ_JBSGBK010000016.1, on the reverse strand, counting down.
GGCGGCCCCGGCGCGTCGGCGTGGAGCAACTTCGGGCGCAACCTGCCGGAGTTCGCCAAGCACTACCGGACGATCGCAGTCGACCAGCCCGGCTTCGGACGCTCGGACAAGCCGACCGAGCACCCGCAGTACTTCCGGCACAGCGCGAACGCCGTCCTCGGCCTGATGGACGCGCTCGGCATCGAACGCGCCCACTTCGTCGGCAACTCCCTCGGCGGGGGAGCGGCGGTCCGCTTCGCGCTGAACCACGGCAAGCGCGCCGGGCGGCTGGTGCTGATGGGGCCCGGCGGGCTGAGCGTCAACCTGTTCGCGCCCGACCCGACGGAGGGGGTCAAGAACCTCGGGCGGTTCGCGGCCAAGCCGTCGCGCGAACGCATGGAAGCCTTCCTGCGCATCATGGTCCACGACCAGGCGCTCGTCACCGACGAGCTGATCGACGAACGCTTCGCCGCCGCGAACACCCCGGAATCCCTGGCCGCGATGCGCGCGATGGGGATGTCGTTCGCGCAACCCGACACCTACGAAGAGGGCCTGCTCTGGCGCGAAGCCCACCGCCTGCGCCAGCGCGTCCTCCTGATCTGGGGACGCGAGGACCGCGTCAACCCGCTCGACGGCGCCTTGGTCGCGTTGAAAACCATCCCGCGCGCGCAGCTGCACGTGTTCGGCGGCTGCGGGCACTGGGCCCAGCTGGAGAAGTTCGACGAGTTCAACCGGCTGGCCCTCGACTTCCTCGGGAGTTCCTGATGGGCATCCGGTCACTGGGCTACCTCCGCATCGAGGCCACCGACATGGCGGCCTGGCGCGAGTACGGCCTCAAGGTGCTCGGCATGGTCGAAGGCAGCGGCACGAATCCGGACGCGCTCTACCTGCGCATGGACGACTTCCCCGCGCGGCTGGTGATTTCGCCGGGTTCCGCCGATCGCCTGGCCGTCACCGGCTGGGAGGTCGCGCACGCGGGAGAGCTCGACGAGCTCCGGTCGCGGTTGGACAGTGCGTCGGTGCCGTACAAGGAGGGCGCGCCCGACGAGCTGGCCGACCGCCGCGTCGACGAGCTGATCAGCTTCGACGACCCGTCCGGCAACACCCAGGAGGTGTTCCACGGCGTCGCGCTGCAGCACCGGCGCGTGGTGAGCCCGTACGGCCACAAGTTCGTCACCGGCGAGCAGGGCCTCGGGCACGTCGTTCTGTCCACAAAGGACGACGAGGCGTCGCTGCGGTTCTACCGGGACGTCCTCGGCTTCCGGCTGCGCGACTCGATGCGCCTGCCGCCGCAGCTGGTCGGCCGGCCCGCCGACGGGCCGCCCGCGTGGCTGCGGTTCTTCGGCTGCAACCCGCGTCACCACAGCCTGGCGTTCCTGCCGATGCCGACGCCGAGCGGGATCGTGCACCTGATGGTCGAGGTGGAGAACACCGACGACGTCGGCCTGTGCCTCGACCGCGCGATCCGGCGCAAGGTGCCGATGTCGGCCACCCTCGGCCGGCACGTCAACGACCTGATGCTGTCGTTCTACATGAAGACGCCGGGCGGTTTCGACGTCGAGTTCGGCTGCGAAGGCCGTCAGGTCGACGACGACAACTGGATCGCCCGCGAGAGCACCGCGGTGTCGCTGTGGGGCCACGACTTCTCGGTCGGCGCGCGGCCCCCGGGCGCATGACGTCCGTGGCGGTCGACCAGACCGAGTTCCGGAGCGTGCTCGGGCACTTCTGCACGGGCGTCACGGTCGTCACCGGCCGTGACGGCGACACCCTGGCCGGGTTCGCCTGCCAGTCGTTCGCGGCGCTGTCGCTGGACCCGCCGCTGGTGCTGTTCTGCCCGGCCCGGACGTCGCGGACGTGGCCGGTGCTCGCGGCGGCGGGCCGGTTCGCGGTCAACGTGCTGGCCGAGGACCAGCAGGAGATCAGCGCGGTGTTCGGCGCCCGCGGCGAGGACAAGTTCGCCCGGTTCCCGTGGACACCGGCGCCGTCGGGGGCCCCGCTGCTCGACGGCGCGCTGACCTGGATCGACTGCGCCCTGGAGGCCGTGCACGAGGCCGGTGACCACTACGTCGTGATCGGCCGGGTGACGGCACTGGGCGCGGCGTCGGAGGCCCGCCCGCTGCTGTTCCACCGCGGCCGGTACGCGGTCACCGAACCGGCCCGGGACGCGCTCGCGGCCATGCTGCCCTGGCCCCGCCCCGACGACTGGCTGTGACCGGCGGGCGCGACCGGGTGGTTGTGCACGGTTTCACAGGTGGGCCGCATCCCATTCGCAAGAGAAAGCCGAGCCTCGGCGCGCACACTGTTACCGAGAAGACACCTTCCCGGGAGGAGTGAGTCGCGCATGCGTGGGCCCAGCGGACGGATCGCCCGGTTCGGGCGCCGGGTACGCCCCGGTCGCAACCCCCTGGCCCGGGCGGGCGACCGCGTCGAAGCCCTCCTGCTGCTCCTGGCCGTGGCCGGCGCGCTGCTCGCGATCCCGATCGCGGCGGCGTTCGGGTCCGAGACGTACGCGGCGCAGAACGCGCGCGCCGCGGAGGAACGCACCACGCGCCACCCCGCAACGGCGGTCTCCCTCGCGGCGGCGTCCAACCAGCCGTACAGCACCGACGGCGCCGGCGCCCCGGCCGCGCAGACGTCGGTCCCGGCGGCCTGGTTCGACGCCCGCGGCACCCGCCACACCGGCGACGTCCTGGCCGACCCGGGCAGCCCGGCGGGCACCCGCGTCGCGATCTGGCTGGACCAGCGCGGCGAGCTGGCGGCCGAACCCCTGTCGGCGTCCACCTCGGCGGCCGCCGGCGTGTTCGCGGCGATCCTGCTGTGGACGGCGATCACCGGAGCCCTGGTGGGTTTGTACGCGACCGCCCGGTTCGTCCTGATCCGCTTCCACGCGGCGGCGTGGGACCGGGCATGGTCGCAAGCCCGCCACGACAGCCGGTTCTGACTCACTTCCAGCGGAAGTGCACGAACACCCTGCCGAAGTTGTCCTTGTCCTTCTCGACCCGGTGGTAGAGCGCCTTGACGTCCTTGCGCTCGAGGAACCGCAGGACGTGCTTCTTCAGCTGCCCCGAGCCCTTCCCGGGGATGATCTCGACGAGCGGCGCCTTCTTGGCCACGGCCTCGTCGATGATCGCCTTGAGCGCCCGGTCGATCTCACCGCCGCGGTTGTAGATGTCGTGCAGATCCAGCTTGAGCTTCACACGCCCTCCCGGCCCCACCGACGTGCGCCAACGGCCGGCACACGTGATCCCCGCGCCGGCACGCGTGATTGACGGGTCGACACGGCAGGTCCGGGCCGTGTCGACCCTCTGATCACGCGTGTCGGCTGCCGGGTCACAGCGCTTGCCACCAGCCGTCGACCGCCGGGGGTGCCGCCGTGTCGATGCGCTCGCCCGGGCGGGGGATGGCCAGCGGGAGCTCGGCCTCCTTGGCCTCGCTCCACACGCGGTCGGCCGGCTCGCCCCACGGGTGCATCGCCAGCTGGAACGTCGCCCAGTGCACCGGGACCAGCAGCTTCGCCCGGACGTCGAGGCCCGCCGCCACGCCTTCCTCCGGGGTCATGTGGATGTCCGGCCACTGCGGGGCGTACGCGCCGATCTGGATCAGGGCCGCGTCGAACGGGCCGTGCTCGGCGCCGATCGCCGCGAACCCGTCGAAGTAGCCCGTGTCGCCGCTGTAGAACACCCGGTGCGCCGGGCCGAGCAGCGCCCACGACGTCCACAGCGTGTCGTCGTTCGTGATGCCGCGGCCGGAGAAGTGCTGGGCCGGCGTGGCGATGAAGCGGACACCCGCCACCGTCGCCTCTTCGTTCCAGTCGAGCTCGATGATGCGGGCAGCCGGCACGTGCCAGCGCTCGAGGTGCGCGCCCACGCCGAGCGGGACGAGGAACGGCGCTTCGGACGACGTCACCAGTGCGCGGACCGTCGCCAGGTCGAGGTGGTCGTAGTGGTCGTGCGAGATCACGACGGCGTCGATCCGGCCGAGCCCGGACAGCGGGACCGGCGGCTCGTGCAGCCGCCGCGGGCCGGCGAACGCGGCGGGGGAGACGCGGTCGCTCCACACCGGGTCGAGCAGCACGCGGGCGCCGTCGAGCTCGACCAGCGTCGAGGCGTGGCCGTACCAGGTCAGGTGCAGCCCGCTCGCCGACTCCACCGGCCCGGCCGTCACCAGCGGGACCGCGCCGGCCGGTTTGCGCAGCTCACGGTGCTCGCCGAAGAACATCTCGCGGAAGATGGTCCGCATCGACGCCGCGGTCATCGGGTGCCGCGGCGCCGCGTTGCGGAACACCTTGCCGTCGAACTGCGGCGAGGAGCGGACCCGCTCGGCCCGCGCACCGGTGGCCTTCGCGCCGAACGCCGCGGGTAAGTCGCGCAGCGCAGCGATCGTCTTCCTCATGCGGTCGAGTCTACGAACGGTTCCTGAGAGGGGCCCCAGCTTCATACAGGTGGGTGAGGGCCTGCCGGTAGGACTCGGCCAGGCTCGTCTGCAGGTAGGGAACGCCCAGCTCGGCGCAGTAGGCCTGGACGATCGGCTGCGCCCGCCGCAGGTGCGGCGACGGCATGCTCGGGAACAGGTGGTGCTCGATCTGGTAGTTGAGCCCGCCGAGGGCGACGTCGGTGACGAGCCCGCCGCGGACGTTGCGCGAGGTCAGCACCTGCTTGCGGAGGAAGTCCAGCTCGGTGCGCCCGGTCAGCGTCGGCATGCCCTTGTGGTTCGGCGCGAAGATCGATCCCATGTAGACACCCCACAGTCCCTGGTGGACGGCGAAGAACAGCAGCGCCATGCCGGGGCTGAGCACGGTGAACAGCGCGCTGAAGTAGAGGACGAAGTGCGCGGCGAGCAAGACGGCTTCGACCTTGCGGTGGCGCAGTCCCGGCTTGCGGACCGCGCGGATGCCGGACCAGTGCAGGTTGAGGCATTCGAGGGTGAGCAGCGGGAAGAACAGGAACGCCTGGTACCGCCCGATGAACCGGGGGACACCGCGGCTGGCGCGCGCCTGGTCCTTCGACCACACGAGGATGTCCGGATCGACGTCGGGGTCGAGCTCCTCGTGGTTCGGGTTGGCGTGGTGGCGGGTGTGCTTGTCCATCCACCAGCCGTAGCTCATCCCGATCCCGAGGTTCCCGGCGAGCATCCCGGCGACTTCGGTGGGCCGCCGCCGCCGGAAGACCTGCTTGTGCGCGAGATCGTGCGAGAGCAGGGCTACCTGCCCGAACATGACGGCCAGGAAGGCCGCGACGCCGAGCTGCCACCAGGAGTTCCCGAGCAGCGCGAAGGCCACCCACCCGCCGGCGAACAACCCGGCGACGAGCGCGATCCGGGCGGTGTAGTAGCCAGGCCGCCGGGCCATCAGCCCGGCGGCGGAGATGCGGTGGCTCAGCCGGGCGAAGTCGCTGCCGACGCTGTTCTCGGTGGTGGTCACCCACCCGAGTCTTCGCGTCCGCGGGCGGTGCCGGAATGCGGTGCGCTCGAAGGACTTTCCGGGGGCCAGCCCTACCGCCCACGCTGGTATACAAGCGCCCCAATGTGGCGTTGGTTGCGTCAGATGCGCCCAATGTGGCGTTCGGTGCGTCTGACGCACCGAACGCCACATTGGGGCGCTTGGGTCAGGACCCGACGTACTCCGCGAGGTGCTTCCCCGTCAGCGTCTTCTTCCGCGCCTTCACCAGCTGCGCCGGCGTTCCCTCGAACACGACCTTCCCGCCGTCGTGACCCGCTCCGGGGCCGAGGTCGATCAGCCAGTCCGCGTGGGCCATCACCGCCTGGTGGTGCTCGATGACGATCACCGACTTGCCCGCGTCCACCAGCCGGTCCAGCAGGCCCAGCAGCTGCTCGACGTCCGCCAGGTGCAGGCCCGCCGTCGGCTCGTCGAGGATGTACACCCCGCCCTGCTCCGCCATGTGCGTCGCCAGCTTGATGCGCTGGCGCTCGCCGCCGGACAGCGTCGTCAGGGGCTGGCCCAACGTCAGATAGCCGAGGCCGACGTCGGACAGGTGCGTCAGGATCTTGTGCGCCGCCGGCAGGGCGGCGTCGCCGGACGCGAAGAACTCGTGAGCCGACGCCACCGACATGCCGAGGACCTCGCTGATGTCGCGGCCGCCGAAGGTGTACTCCAGCACATCGCCGTTGAACCGCTTGCCCTCGCACACCTCGCAGGGCGTCGCCGTGCTCGCCATGATCCCCAGGTCCGTGTAGACCACGCCCGCGCCGTTGCAGTTCGGGCACGCGCCTTCGGAATTCGCGCTGAACAACGCCGGCTTGACGCCGTTGGCCTTGGCGAACGCCTTGCGGATCGGCTCCAGCAGGCCCGTGTACGTCGCCGGGTTGCTCCGGCGCGAGCCGCGGATGCCCGTCTGGTCGACCGTCACCACGCCCTCGCCGCCGGACACCGAGCCGTGGATCAGCGAGCTCTTGCCCGAGCCCGCCACCCCGGTCACCACCACCAGCACGCCGAGCGGGATGTCGACGTCGACGTCCTGAAGGTTGTGCGTCGACGCCCCGCGCACCTCCAGGACACCCGACGGCGAACGCACCGACGACTTCAGCGACGCGCGGTCGTCCAGGTGCCGCCCGGTCAGCGTGCCGCTCTTGCGCAGACCGTCCACAGTGCCTTCGAAGACGATCTCGCCGCCGTCGGTGCCGGCGCGCGGGCCGAGGTCGACGACGTGGTCGGCGATGGCGATCGCCTCCGGCTTGTGCTCGACGACCAGCACCGTGTTGCCCTTGTCGCGCAGCTGCAGCAGCAGGTCGTTCATGCGCCGGATGTCGTGCGGGTGCAGGCCGATCGTCGGCTCGTCGAAGACGTAGGTGACGTCGGTCAGCGACGACCCGAGGTGGCGGATCATCTTGGTGCGCTGGGCTTCCCCGCCCGACAGCGTCCCGGATGGACGGTCCAGCGAGAGGTAGCCGAGGCCGATCTCGACGAACGAGTCGAGCGTGTGCTTCAGCGCGTCCAGCAGCGGCGCCACCGACGGCTCGGACAGCTTCGCGACCCACGCGGCGAGATCGCTGATCTGCATCGCGCACACGTCGGCGATGCTGAGCCCGTCGATCTTCGACGAGCGCGCCTCGGCCGAAAGCCGGGTGCCGTCGCAGTCCGGGCAGGTCTGGAACGTCACGGCTCGCTCGACGAACGCGCGGATGTGCGGCTGCATCGCGTCGACGTCCTTGGACAGGAAGGACTTCTGGATCGCCGGCACCAGCCCCGAGTAGGTCAGGTTGATGCCCTCGACCTTGATCTTCGTCGGTTCCTTGTACACCAGGTCGTTGAACTGCTTCTTGGTGTACTTCTTGATCGGCTTGTCCGGGTCGAAGAAGCCGGAGCCGCGGAAGATGCGGCCGTACCAGCCTTCCATGCTGTAGCCCGGGATGGTGATCGCGCCCTCGTTGAGCGACTTGTTCTCGTCGAACAGCGCGGTCAGGTCGATGTCGTTGACCTTGCCGCGGCCCTCGCAGCGCGGGCACATGCCGCCGGTGATGCTGAAGCTGCGCCGCTCCTTGATCTGCCGGCCGCCCTTTTCGATGGTGACCGCGCCGGCGCCGCTGATCGAAGCGACGTTGAACGAAAACGCCTGCGGCGAACCGATGTGCGGCGTCCCGAGCCGGCTGAAGAGGATGCGCAGCATCGCGTTCGCGTCGGTGGCGGTGCCGACGGTGGAGTGCGGGTTGGCGCCCATCCGCTCCTGGTCGACGATGATCGCGGTGGTGATCCCGTCGAGCACGTCGACGTCGGGTCTGGCCAGCGTCGGCATGAACCCCTGCACGAAGGTGCTGTAGGTCTCGTTGATCAGCCGCTGCGACTCGGCGGCGATCGTGCTGAACACCAGGGAGCTCTTGCCGGAGCCGGAGACCCCGGTGAACACCGTCAGCCGCCGCTTGGGCAGCTCGACGCTGACGTCCTTGAGGTTGTTCACGCGCGCGCCGTGGACGCGGATCAGGTCGTGGCTGTCGGCCACGTGCGGTGCGTTCCTCGTGGGCTTGCTCATCGGGCTCTCCAGCGTTCGGGTCGGTCAGCGTGCTTGTTGGATGCGGACGAGGTTTCCGGCGGGGTCGCGGAAGGAGCAGTCGCGGATGCCCCAGGGCTGGTCGGTCGGCTCCTGGACGACCTCGGCGTCACCGGCCTGCACCCGCTCGAAGGTGCCGTCCAGGTCGTCGGTGGCCAGGTTGACCGCGGCGAAGCTGCCCTTGGCCATCAGGTCCGTGATGGTCCGGCGTTCGTCGTCGGTCAGGTCCGCGTAGGCGGCGCCCGCCGGCTGCAGCACGAGCGAGGTGTCGGGCTGACCGGGCGGGCCGATCGTGAGCCAGTGCTGGCCGCCGTAGCCGACGTCGTTGCGCACTTCGAACCCGAGGGTGTCGCGGTAAAAGGCCAGCGAAGCTTCGTGGTCGTGGTGGGGGAGGAAGGTCTGGTGAATGGTGAGGTTCATGGGAATCACGCTACTTTCGGGCGTGCTGCCCGGGCTTCTCGATTCCTGATCGCTTCGGCGGCCCGCCGGTAATCGTGCGGGGAAAGGCCGTAGGCGTCCTGGAAACGGCGGACGAACAATGCCACGGGCAGGCCCGCGATGTGCGCGAGGGCATCGAGGTCGAGTGGCCGCGCGAATTCGGTGTCGATGCGGTCGCGGACGCGGCGCAACAGCGTCAGTTCACGCAGGTGGTTTTCGGCGGCGGCTTTCAGGCCGAGGCACATGTCGGGTTCCCTTCGTGGACGCGCCCGAGCACCGCCCGGGCCGCGATCGGGAGCAGCAGGAGGGTCAGCACGCCGGAGAGCACGAGCCCGCCCGTGCTGCCGGTCAGTTCGATCAGGGGCCCGCCCAGGGCGAGCCCGAGCGGGGCGGCCACCGTCGCGCCGGTCGTCCAGAGCGTGACGACCTGCTGCTGTTCTGCGGGGGCGAGCCCGGACTGCAGGAAGCTGTAGGCGACCGGCGTGAACGGCGCGTACACCAGGCCGCCGAGGGCGAAGATCAGCAGGGCCACGGTGAGGTCACCGGTGCCGGCGAGCGCGATCGGGCACAGCGCCCACAGCCCGATGATCGCGACCAGCAGCGGCCGCTGCGGCAGGTTCCGCAGCCGGCTGACGAGCGCGGCGCCGGCGAACGCGCCGGCCCCGAGCGCACCCCACAGCGTCCCCAGACCGGACGCGCCGGCGTGCAGCGTCCCGCTCACGTACAGCGGGAGCGCCACTTCGACCGGCATGTACAGGAAGTTGAAGAAGAACTCGACCACCAGCAGCCGCGCGGCGACCGGGCGGCGGCGCAGGATCCGCCAGCCCGACTCGTGGGTGCCTTCGTCGCGCAGCGCGTCCCGGTCCCCGGCCTCGCGGGGGACGCAGGCCAGCAGGATCAACGCACCGGCGGCGTCGACGAAGAGCGCGTATCCGGCACCGGTGGTGGCCACGAGGACCCCGCCGAGCACCGGCCCGGCGATGTAGAGCGCGAACGTCGTGTTCAGGCCGAGCAGGCCGTTAACCGAGAACCGGCCGGCCTCGCCCGCGGCCGACGTCGCCAGCAGGCGGCGGCTGCTCGACCCGGCCAGCCGGAAGGTGGCGCCGAAGAGCAGGCCGGCGGCCAGCACCGGCAGGGTGAGCCGGCCGGTGACGGCCAGCACGCCGAGGACGGCGAAGGTGGCCGACCGCAGCACGCAGTCGGCGACGAGCAGCGTGCGCGGCCGGAGGCGGACCCGGCCGAGGCCGATGGCCAGGGCCAGCACGGTGGACAGGACGAACGGCGCGGCCTCCACGACCCCGATGGCGATCGCTTTCGGGACGTCGCCGTGCAGCGAGAGCGTCTGCACGGGCATGGCCACCAGAAGCATGCCGGTGCCGATGTTGGCGAGCAGGTCGCCCAGCAGGAGCCCGGCGATCCGCCAGTCGCGCAGTACCTCGCGGTAGCCGGGCGCCGTCGTGGTCAGCGCAGTTCCTGGATGCGCAGGAGGTTGCCGGCCGGGTCGCGGAAGGAGCAGTCGCGGATGCCGTAGGGCTGGTCGACCGGCTCCTGGACGACCTCGGCGCCGCCGGCCTCGAGCTTGGCGAACAGCGCGTCGAGGTCCTTGGTGGCGAGGTTGGCACCGGCGTAGGTGCCCTTGGCCATCATCTCGTTGATCATGCGGCGTTCGTCGTCGGTCAGGCCGGGCGTCGCGGCCACCGGCGTCAGGACGATCGCGGTGTCGGGCTGGTTCGGCGGGCCGACGGTGATCCACTGCTGGTCGCCGTACTTGACGTTCTGGCGGACCTCGAAGCCGAGGAGGTCGCGGTAGAAGGCGAGCGAGGCTTCCGGGTCGGTGTGCGGGAGGAAGCTCGAGTGAATGGTGACGTCCATGGTCGTCACCCTAGGTGGCCGCCGACGGCCGCGCTTCTCGATTCCTGATCGGTCTGGTGACCTGTTTGGCGACGCACGGCGGCATCCCGACGGTGGCCTCGGCCTGCTCCTCGCGGTAGACGCTCGGAGGCATCCCGACCAGCTCGGCGAACCGGGTGCTGAAGGTCCCGAGCGACGAGAAGCCGACGGTGAAGCACACCTCCGTGACGCTCAGCTCGCCCTTCCGCAGCAGGGCCATCGCCCGTTCGATGCGGCGCGTCATGAGGTACGAATACGGTGACTCACCGTAGGCGCGCCGGAACTGCCGGCTGAGGTGCCCGGCCGACATGTTCACGCCCCGCGCCAGCGCCTCGACGTCGAGCGGCTGCGCGTACTCCCGGTCGATCCGGTCCCGGACGCGCCGCAGCAGCGCAAGGTCCCGCAGGTACTGGGCCGAGGAGCTGGTCACCCTTGGATCCTGCCATATGAGACGAGCCGGGCGGACCGGTTTCAGGTCGTCCATCCAAGTACGCGTGTGGTCCGTTCGCGCGCGGCATCCGGCGTGCTCGAAGGCGGAACTTGCGTGATTGGAGGCGGATCTCGCGTGATTGGAGGCGGAACTTGCGTGATTGGAGGCGGATCTCGCGTGATTGGGCGCGGATCTCGCGTGATCGAGGGGACGACATGCGTATCCCGATGGACGACCGGGTGGAGCCGTCCCGGGGGTTCCCGTGCCCCCGGGACGGCCGTGCACCGGTGCTGCACGACCGTGGCGTTGGTTCCGGCGGCATACCCGTCCGCCGGACCGGATCGTCACGGCCCGTGCGCCCCGGCGGAGTGACCCGCCGCGGCGCTCGACCCCGGGCCCCGCCCGGTGCGCCGGAAGAAGGCCACCCCGGGGGCGTCGGGTTCCCTCGGGATGGCCCTCTCCTGGCCCGCCGGGCGCTCGTGTCCTTCACCAACGCGAGGCGGGCAGGGGGACGTCTGGGGCCGGCCACCACACCACCCAGCCGCGGAGGGAGTGTGGTGGCCGGCAAGGGACGGTGGCCGCCGCGCGCAGCCCCGCCCCGGCTTCTCTACCTCCCCATCGGGATGGCCATGGTCGGCAACGCGGCGCCGGGCTGGGCGGCGAACGCCGTGGTCGGCGGGGCCGGCAGGGCCTGCGCGGGGAACGCCGTCGTCGGGATGTCGTTGGCGAACTCGCTCTCGAACTCGCGCTCGAAGGCCTGGTGGTCGAAGCCGCTGTCGAACTCCGGCGGCACGTCGGCGGCCAGCGCGGCGAGCGCCGGCTCGACCGTCGGGACCTCCGCCACCGGAGCAGCGGGCGCGGGCTCCGGCTCGGGCACGTAGTCGGGCGCGGGCAGCCGGCGGTCGAGCTCGGCCATCCAATCCAGCATCGCCCGCGGCTTGTCCCAGCAGGAGATGCCGACGAGCTGCCCGTCGCGGACGAAGCCGGTGATGCCGTCCGCCAGCGACACCGTGTCCTCGGCCAGCGACGGCATCCCGCACATCTGCAGCCGCGTGTCGTACAGCGTCGACCAGGCGCGGGGGAGCGGGGTGAACGGGATGGCGCTGGAGTGGCCCATCAGCAGGTTGTCCGCCGCGTGCCGGGCCGACTCGACGGCGTTGATCCAGTGCTCGACCCGCCGCGGGGTCTCGTCGAAGCGCAGGTTCGGCCAGCGCGCGATGTCCCCGGCGATGACGACGTCGGACGCGCCCTCGGCGAACAGCTTCGAGTCGCAGAGGACGCCGTCGCTGATGTCCAGGCCCGAGCCGCGCATCCAGTCCACCGACGGGACGCTGCCGATGGCCAGCACGACGACGCTGGCGACCAGCAGCTGGTTGTTCGTCAGGTGCAGCCCGACGGTGTCCTTCGTGCTGATCCAGTGCCGGACCTCGCTGCGCATCGCCAGGTTCGCGCGGTGTTCGTGGTGCGCCTCGACGATGCCGCTGGAGACGCGGTCGCCGAAGCGGTGCAGCGGCGCCTTCGCGTGCCCGATCAGGGTGACGTCCCGGCCGATGTGCCGCATGCTCGCGGCGAACTCGTTGCCGATCAGGCCGGCGCCGATCACGACGGCCGGCTTCTTGCTGGCGTTGAGGCAGCGCCGCACCGCCATCGAATCCTCGACCGTGCGCAGGATCCGCACCCGCGGGTCGTGCCGCGGCGCTCCGGGCAGGTGCCGCGGGTAGACGCCGGTCGCGGCGATCAGGCCGTCGTACCAGAGGGATTCGCCGCCGGGCAGGTGCACGACCCGCTCGGTGGTGTCCAGGTGCGTGACCCGCGCGCCGAGGCGCCAGTGGACGTCGAGGTCCGGCAGGTAGTGCGAAAGGCCCACGTCGCTGGGCCGTTCGGTCCCCATCACCAGCGCCTTGGACACCATCGGGCGGTGGTAGGGCCGCCGGGCCTCGTCGCCGATCAGGACGATCTCGCCGTCGAACTTCTGTTCCCGCAGGCGTTCCGCGGCACGCAGCCCGGCGACGCCCGCACCGACGATGACGATCCGGTCGCCGTCAGCCATCGAGGTCCCCTCTCATCACGACCGCCTGCATCGGGCAGCAGCGGGCGGCCATCTTCGCCTGTTCCATGGTGGTTTCGTCCAGCAGCCGCGTGTGGAAGCGCAGGCGGCCGTCCTGGCCGAGGTCGAACACGTCCGGCGCCTCCATGGCGCAGATGCCGTAGAGCTCGCACCGGTCGTTGTCGACGCTGATCCGGGGCCCGTTGCCGGGCAGACGGAAGGGCATGTCAGGCCACCTGCTCTTCCACGAGGCCGATCCGCTCGAGCGTCCGGGCCGGCATGAACCGCAGCATCGACACCGTCACGGCCGGCACGAGCAGCGTGATGCCGCCCAGCCAGGTCACCGAGAGGTGGCCGTTGGCGATGGCGCCGAACCAGGAGTGGATCGCGATGAGCCCGACCGCCGGGTAGGCGCAGCGGTGCAGCCACAGCCAGCGCCGGTAGGACGTGAAGCGCTGCAGGCCCGCCGTCAGGAAGATGGCGAACATGACCTCGAAGCCGACGATGCCCGCGATGTGGCGTGCTTCCTGGCCGGAACCGAACGGGATGAACATGTAGCCGAAGCTGTACGGCTGGACCGTCAGGTAGGTGAAGCCCAGTGCGTGCACCGCGCCGAAGATGATCGTCGCGGTGGCCAGCACCATGTGCGTGCTGCGCAGGCCCTTCCGGCCGGTGACCGAGCGGATCCAGCCCGTCGCGGTGAGCACGCCCCAGGTCAGCGTCAGCATCGCGGCCCCGTAGGACGTCCGGGCGGCGAACGCGGCCAGGCCGCGGGCGGCCGGGTCGGTCTTCGGCTGGAACTGCTGGGTGAGGAAGATCGTCGCGTCGTGCCAGGTCTCAACCATGGCTACCCCCGGTTCTCGCGGTGGCGGGCCGGGACGACGCCCGGCCGCGGCCACGGTTGCTCTTGACCTGCCGCAGCACGTAGAACAGGCCACCGCCGAGCAGCAGGAACAGGGCTCCCACCACGGCGATCTGAGACGGGTCGAGGCCGAGCTGGATGCCGGTGGGCGCCGCCGTGGTGGAGACCGAGGGGGCGGGCAGCGCGGTGTAGTCGACCATCCCGGTGCTCTCGAGCATCGTCATGTGCCGCATCACGGCCTGGTTGCCGACGGTCGCGAAGGCCCGCACGTCGTCGTTGCGGGTACCGGCCCGCAGCTGCGCCAGGACGTTGAACACCGCGCCGTGCGCCGCGCGCAGCCGGTTGGCGAAGACGCGGTCGAACTCCGGGCCGGGGGAGGCGGCCATCTCTTCGGCGAGCCAGCCGCGCTGTTCGTCCGAAGGCTGGTCGGGGACCGGCGAGTTCAGCTTCTGCGAGAGGGCGCGGGTCGCCACGTCGAGGCGGCCGTGGTCCATCATGATCGCGAAGCCGACCTTCTGGACGATCGGGCTGCCCTTCTCCATCGCCATCATGCCCGACGGCATCTCCCACAGACCGGCCTGGCGGACCTTGGTCAGCAGCACCGCGTCGGTGTCGGAGATCGCGGTGCTCTGGGCGAGGGAGGTCGAGCCCGGGGCCAGCAGCGCCAGCACCAGGGCCACGACGAAGAGGATCCGGACCAGCGGCCGGGAGCGCTCGAAGACCGACGAGGGTTCGTGGTCGAACCCGGCGAGCTCAGACGCCGAACGCATTTTGCCTCCACTCGTCCTGGGTGAGGGTGATCTTCTTGCCGTCCGGCGCGATTGGGTACCACGCCTGGTCGGCGCCCTGGCCGGAGGTGTCGGCCGGCTCCTGGTCGCCGGTGAAGTGGTACAGCGGCCAGCCGGCGAGGGTGAGCTGCTGGCTGCCGTCGTCGCGGGTGATCTGCCCGATCAGCGACTGGTCGACGTCGATGGGCGGCAGGTTGCCACCGGCCTTGACCGGGATCCACTTGGCCGCGCACGCGTCGGTGCAGTTCGACCGCGAGGGGTTGGGGGTGTCCCGGTCGTACCGGTAGATGGTGTACCCGGTCCCGTCGACGAGCAGGAGCCCGAGGTCGAACGTCTTCGCCGCCCTGATCTGGCTCTTCGCGGGGTTGTTCGGGTCGGCGGTGATGCCCTGCGGCATCGGCAGGACGACCTGCCCCTGCTGCATGCCGGGCATCTGCATCCCGGCGGCGCCGCCGGCCGCGTAACCGCCACCCGAGGTGGTGGCCGCGCCGGCGGTACAGGCGGTGAGCAAGGCGAGTGCGGTGAGGCACACGGCGGCGGGGACCACCGGGCGGGGAATGCGGATCACTGCTCCTCCGTGGGGCATGACTACGCGCTGTTGCCGGTAGTGCAACGGAAAAGGGCGCGAAAGATCCACAGTGGACATTCGGTCCGGAGTGGATGCGGAGCGTTGCGGGGGACAACGCCTGGTCGGGGTCTTCGGTAGGGGATACGGACACGGTCCGGAAACGGTTCAAAAAAGTTTTGCCCCCGGTTTGCGGGCCCGAAGTACTGGACGTAGGCCGTCCGGCCCACCAGGATGTCCCGCGTGGGACGGCACACCCGAGCGCTCAGATCCATCGGAGATCAGGAGGCCGTCGTCGAGTCCGGCGACGGTTCCGACGATCTGGCGAAGGCGCTCTACCAGGAGTTCGGCGGGTCCCTCATGGCGTTCGCACTGCGGCTGACCGGCCACGACCGGCAGTGGGCCGAGGACGTCGTGCAGGAGACCCTGATCAAGGCGTGGCGGAACGCCGACAAGCTCGACCGCCAGCCCGAGATGCTGCGTGCCTGGTTGTTCACGGTGGCCCGGCGGATCGTCATCGACGGCTGGCGCAGCCGCAGTGTCCGGCCCCAGGAGCTCGAGGAGATCGAATCCGACGCGATCGCGGTCTCCGACGAATCGGACCGGACGCTCGCCGCGATGATCGTCTACGAGGCGCTGCAGGGTCTTTCGCCCGAGCAGCGGGAGGCCATCCAGCAGACCTACCTGCGCGATCGGACCGTGAACGAGGTCGCGGCCACCCTCGGCGTGCCCCCGGGCACCGTGAAGTCCCGCATCCACCACGCCGTCCGCGCGCTGCGCCGGGCCTTGCGCGAGCGGGGGTGAACTGAGCGTGGCCGGATCACCGCACACCGACGTCGCCGCCTACGTGCTCGGCGTCCTCAGCGAGGCCGAGAACACCCAGTTCGAAGCCCACCTGATGAACTGCCCGCACTGCCAGCTCGACCTGATCGAGCTCTACCAGCTGCCGGACGTCCTCGACCTGGTGAAGCGCAGCTGGCCGGAGCCCCCGATGCCCGCGCCGAGCCCACGCACCCTGTCGCCGGGCCCCCGCGTGCTGCGCGGCCTGATGGAAGAGGCCGCCGTCAAGCGCCGCCGCCGTCGCCGGATCGGCATCCTGGCCGGTGCCGCGGCCGCGGCCGCCGTGATCGCCGGTCCGCTGGTGACCCTCGCGGTCCGGCCGGCCGACGCCGTCCCGCCCGCTTCCCTCGCCGCTCCGAGCAACAAGCAGCCCCCGCCGGCGACGAGCGTCCCGGCGACGTCCACCGCCCCGCCCGGGGGCGCCGAGGGCCAGCCCGGCGGCGGCCAGACCTACGGCCGCGGCAGCGGCGGGTCCGCGGTCAGCGCCCTGGTCACCGTTTCGCCGGTGGAGTGGGGCAGTCGCGTCGAGCTCGAGCTGCGCGGCATCGTCGGGCCGGTGAAGTGCCAGCTGGTCGCCGTCCCGGCCACCGGGACCGAGCGCGTCGTCTCGAGCTGGTCGGTGCCGCCCAAGGGGTTCGGCATCCCCGGCTCGCCCGAACCGCTGCGGTTGCAGGGTTCGGTCTCCCTGGCGATGGACCAGATCAGCCGGTTCGAGGTGCGCGGCGAAGACGGCACCGTCCTCGTCGTCGTCCAGCGCTGAATCTCTTTCTTTTCGGTGAAACCCCATGACCTGGGTGAATGCTGCCCGGTTGCGTTCTCGTAGATAACGAACAGATAACGGACCGGTCGCTTTTGAACCTCGCGGCGCCGAGGTCCGTATCCCCCAATGCATCCCCCGATGCATCCCGACAGCCGGAACCGCAAGCATCCCCACCCGGGTTCCGTGCGATCTCGAGCTCAATCAACGGTAGTTCTTGCCCGGGCTGCCGCGCTCACCGGCGCGCGCCCGGAAAAACGAACGAGGTGAACTAGTCTATGGCCCGGAATTCTCGGTCCCCCGTGACGGGCAAGCACCGCGTTGCCCGCCGAACCAAGATCGCGATGGGTGCGATCGGCTTGGCGATCGCCGTCGGCGCACTCGCCGTCGCGGTCAGCACGGGCCGCACGGGCGAAGCCAGCGCGGACCCGGCGGACCCGTCGTTCTTCATCGACATCAACAAGGTTCCCGCCGGCAGCAACGTGAACGCGGCCTTGAAGCAGAAGGGTGCCAAGGGTTCCTTCACCGTCGACTGTGGAACGAACGCGGACGGGTCGCACCACAACCCGGACAACTTCATCGCGCAGCCCGGGATCAAGAACGGCGCCCAGCACCTGCACGACTACGTCGGCAATGTGACGACGGACGCCGATTCGAGCCTCAAGAGCCTGCTCGCCGGCGACACCACCTGCAAGAACGGTGACCAGTCGGCGTACTTCTGGCCGGTCATCCGCGTCGACCGCGAAGACGAGGCGACCAACAAGGGCAAGAACGAGAAGGCCAAGCAACAGCAGCAGGGCAAGACGGGCGACGTCCAGCAGGACAAGAGCGGGCAGGACGCCAAGGACGCGCAGGACCAGAACCAGCGCGAGCGCCGCGGTCAGGGCGGCGGGCGGACCGGGCTGAGCGCCCAGCAGCAGGGTGACCAGAACGACGGTCAGCAGCAGGACCGGCAGCAGCGTCGTCAGCAGAACGACCAGCAGCAGAACGACCAGCAGCAGGACCAGAACAACGACCAGCAGGACCGGAACGGCCAGCAGCAGAACAAGAACCAGCAGAACCAGAACCAGAACCAGAACCAGAACCAGCAGGACCAGAACAAGGACCAGGGGCAGCAGCAGGAGGAGCTCGGCGGTCCGCAGGGCGCGAACGAAGAGGTCGGCGACAACGACGGCGAGATCATCGAGCCGGAGTCCGCGACGCTGAAGTTCATCGGCGGGGGCGCGCAGAACGTCGTCGCGATGCCGCTCGGCCTGAAGATCCTCTACGGTGACGCCAAGCAGAGCACCAACGGCCCGAAGAACGCCCGGCCCAGCTGGACGTGCACCGGGTTCGAGGACCGGCTGACCGACAAGTACCCGATCTGCCCGCAGGGCAGCAAGGTCGAGCGGATCCACGCCTTCCCGAACTGCTGGGACGGCAAGAACACCGACAGCGCGGACCACCGCAGCCACATCGTGTTCGCCGACCAGCAGGGCAAGTGCCCGCAGGGCTTCAAGAACGTGCCCCAGCTGCAGGTGACCCTGGTGTACGACGTGCCGCAGGACGTCCAGCAGAACAAGCAGTACAAAGTGGACGCTTTCGCGCAGGAAGAGCACAACCCGCGGTCCGACCACGACGACTTCTCGAACGTGATGAGCAAGCAGATCATGGGCCGCCTGGTCAACTGCATCAACTCCGGCAAGGTCTGCGCCGAATAACACCCTTCTGGAGAGGGAAGGAGAACTTCCGATGAACCGTGCTCGCCCGGCTGTTGCCGCACCGATCGCCGTCGCCGGACTCGCGCTGGTCGCGGCCTGCGGGACCAACCCGTACGCCACGTCCGGAGCCGTCCAGCCGGTGGTGCTCGGGGCCCAGCAGCAGCCGGCGAGCGCGGTCCCGGCCGGCGCCGCGGCCCAGCTGATATCGTCCACTGTGGATGGTCTGGGCACGGTGCTGGCCGACGCCGAAGGGCACACGCTCTACCGGTACGCGAAGGACTCGGCCGGCCCGTCCCGGGCGACCTGCGCGGGGCAGTGCGCGACGACGTGGCCGCCGCTGATCTCCGAAACCCCGGCGGTGGCCGCCGGGCTCGACGCCAAGCTGGTCGGTCAGGTCACCCGGCCGGACGGCCGCAAGCAGGTGACGGTCGACGGCTGGCCGGTCTACCGGTTCGCGAAGGACACCGGCCCGGGCATCGCGCTCGGCCGTCAGGTCAGCGCGGACTGGGCCCCGATCACCCCGGCGGGCCGCAAGGCCGACCCGGCGACCCTCGAGACGGGTGAGGTCGACGGCCTCGGCCGGGTCCTCACGGACGCGGACGGCCGGACGTTGTACCTGTTCACCAATGACGGTAAGGATTCCGGAAAGTCCACTTGCGACGCGGCCTGCGTCGCGAAGTGGCCGCCGGTCGTGGTGGACGGCCCCATCACGGTCGCGGGCGGCATCGACTCCGGCCTGGTCGGCCGAATCCGCCGAGAGGACGGCACCACACAGCTGACGGTAGGAGGCTGGCCGGCGTACACCCACGCATCGGACGACGGGCCGGGAGCAGCAACCGGCCACGGCGCGGGCGGCACGTGGTACGCATTGGAGCCCAACGGCTGCCGCGCCGACCCGGCCCGGAGGCCGGCGGTGCAGCAGGCGGTCGCAACCTCACCCAGCGGGTACTGACCCGCTCCCCGATCCCCGGCCCGGTGGACACTTCCCTCCACCTCACCCCCCCCGGTTCGCCGGGCCGGTTGTTCCACCCCGAAAACCGCGGGAGGTCCCTCCCGCACCCGAGCCCCGGCCCGGTGGACACTTCCCTCCACCTCACCCCCCAATGTCCGCCGGGCCGGTTGTTCCACCCCGAGAAACCGCGGGAGGTCCCTCCCGCACCCGAGCCCCGGCCCGGTGGACGCTTCCCTCCACCTCACCCCCCAATGTCCGCCGGGCCGGGATACCTCACCACCGATCCGGTCAGCCGGATCAGCGAAGGAGGAAAAGGCGGGAGTCGCTCCCGCCCGCGAGTTCCGGCCCGGTGGACGCTTCCCTCCACCTCACCCCCCGTCCACCGCGCCGGAACCCTTCACGCCACCCCGACCACGCGAGATCCCCCTCCAGTCACGCGAGATCCGCCTCTAATCACGCGAGACCCGGCTTCGATCACGCCAGACTCGTCCCTGAACACGCGACTCCCGTGGCCGAGCACGCGGCTTCCGTCGCAAGCCACGCGAAACCCGCCCCGAAGCTCCGGCCGGTGGCCGCCCCTCGGTCACCGAGCCGGCCCAGCCAGGCCGCCGGGGGCCGACCGGCCCGCGGAGCCTTGGCCCAACTCGTGGAGTTCGACCCAGCCCGGCCAGGCTGGCCCCGGCCGCGAACCGCGGCCCCACGAACCGCGGCCCCATGAACCGCGGGCCCCGCGAACCCCGGCCCCACGAACCGCGGCCCCACGAACCGCGGCCCCACGAACCGCGGCCCCACGAATCGCGGCCCCACGAACCCCGGCCCCGGGGGATGCTTCCCTCCACCTCACCCCCCTCATCCCCCGGACCGGTTAACGCTGCGGTCCCCGTGCTCCGGCACGGGGACCGCGGCCCAGAAGTCCAGCGGCACCCGCCCCACCCCGCGCCCCGCCGGGTCGAGCAAGCGCCCCATCAGTTTCACGCTTCGCAGCGTCACCGCCCGGTCCGCGATCTCCAGCCACGGCAGCTTCGCCGCCAGGCGAGCCTCAACCGCTACGACGTCGTGTGACGATGGCAGCCACAGCACCAGCATCAGGTTCGCCGCCCCCGTCAACGCCGCGCACATGCGGACCTCCGGCACCATCGCCAGCGAACGGGCCGTCGTCTCCAGCTTGTCCGGCGGCACCCTCAGCCACAGCGTCACCGTGACCGGCGCCGGTGACACCGAGCGCGCGATCTCGCACCTCACCCGGATCGCGCCGCGGCCGAGCAAACCGTCCAGACGTCGGCGCACCGTCGTCGCCCCGACGCCCAGCACGCCCGCCAGCGCCGCCGCCGAGGCTCGGGGGTCCGCTCCCAGCGCCAAGATCAGCGCCCGGTCCGCCGCGTCGAAACGCAGCGGGGCGCGCTGGCGAGCCGGCTTCGGCGACAGCGCCTCGCGCTGACCCGGCGAGATCGCCCGGACGCGCCAGCGGCTGCCCTCGGTGAACATGCGCGGGGACAACGTCGTCCGCAGCCGCGTCACGCCGGGGACTGCCAACGTCGCCACGTGCGCCCCCAGCTCCCGCAACGACGGCGTCACCACGTGGACGAGCAGGTCGCACGGCCCCGCCACGTGTTCCACCGTGGCCACGTGGACGTCCGAGGCCAGTGCTTCGGCGACGTCCAGCGCCGCTCCGGGCTCGCAGTCGATCGCCACGAAAGCCAGCACCAGCTGCGAAATCAGCTCCCCGCCGGCGTACGCGGTGAGCCAGGCGTCGCCGCGCTCCACCAGCGCGTCCCAGCGGCGGGCCACGGTCACCGCGCCGAGTCCCAGCGCGTCGCCGAGGGTCGACCACGACGCCCGCGGCGCCGCCTGGAGCGCGTCGGCCAGTTTGAGGTCCTGCTCGGCCAGCATGGCGGATTCTTCGCTCATCAGCCCTCGGAACGGTGGTTTCGGCCATTTTCCCCGGCCATTGTGCTCGACTCTCGCATGATCGGCGGATGACCCTGCGCTCCGATGCCGCCGCCATGCTCGACGACCTGCAGGTCCTGCGCCGCGAGCTGCACCGCGTCCCCGAGATCGGCCTCCACCTCCCGCGCACCCAGGAACGGGTCCTCGCTGCCCTCGACGGCCTGCCGCTCGAAATCACGCTCGGCAAGAACCTGTCGTCGATCACCGCGGTCCTGCGCGGCGGCAGCCCGGGCGGCACCGTCCTCCTGCGCGGCGACATGGACGCGCTCCCGGTCACCGAAGCCAGCGGCGAGGAGTTCAGCTCGACCCTCGACGGCGCCATGCACGCCTGCGGCCACGACCTCCACACCGCCGGCCTGGTCGGCGCGGCCCGCCTGCTCGCCGCCCGCAAGGACGACCTCCCCGGCGACGTCGTCTTCATGTTCCAGCCCGGCGAAGAGGGCTGGGACGGCGCCGGTCACATGATCGACGAAGGCGTCCTGACGGCGTCCGGCAAGCACGTCGACGCCGCGTACGGCCTGCACGTCTCGGCCGCAAGCTACGCCAAGGGCCACTTCGTCGCCCGCCCCGGCACGCTGATGGCGGCGTCGGGCGCGCTCGAAGTCCGGGTGAAGGGCGACGGCGGCCACGGCTCGTCGCCGCACGACGCCCGCGACCCGATCCCGGCCGCCTGCGAGATGGTGACCGCCCTGCAGACGATGGTCACCCGCACCTTCGACGTCTTCGACCCGGTCGTCATCACCGTCGGCTCGTTCCACGCCGGCACCCGGCGCAACATCATCCCGGACGACGCCGTGTTCGAAGCGACACTCCGGTCGTTCTCCCCGGTGGTCGCCGCGAAGGTGGGGGAGCGCGCGGTGCAGGTCTGCCGCGGCATCGCCCAGGCGCACGGCCTCGACATCGACGTCACCTACGAACCGGAGTACCCCGCGACGGTCAACGACGCCGCCGCCTACGCCTTCGTCGCCGACACGATCCGCGACGTCTTCGGCGAGGAGCGCTTCACCGAGATGGCCGATCCGATCACCGGTTCGGAGGACTTCTCCCGGGTCCTGGAACGGGTTCCGGGCGCGTACCTCTTCCTCGGCGCCTGCCCCACGGACCCCGCGACCGCCCCGGACAACCATTCGCCGCGCGCCCGGTTCGACGATCAGGTGCTCGGCGACGGCGCCGCGCTGCTGGCCGAACTCGCCGTCCGTCGCCTCGGGCTCCTGGCGGGGTGACGCGCGTGCGCAGCTGCCATCGGCCCCGCGCGGGTGTCCACAGTGGAGCGAAAGACCGCGGCCGCCGTCAGTTCCGGGGCAACCACGGCACGGTTGTGGTCGCGAGTACTCTTGCCCTCGTGGAGGCGGCGTGACGCGGACGGTGTTCACCGGCGGCTCGGTCTTCGACGGCACCGGCGCGGATCCGGCTCCGGCCGACGTCGTCGTCGAGCACGGCCGGATCGTCGACGTCGGGACCGACCTCGACGGCGACGAGGGCGTCGACTGCACCGGTACGGTGCTGCTGCCGGGGCTCTTCGACTGCCACGTGCACGTCACGATCTCCGACATCGGGCTGCTGTCGCGGGTGCAGAAGCCGTTCTCCTACCAGTTCTACGAAGCCGCGCGGAACCTGTGGGCCACGCTGGGCCTGGGCATCACGACGGTCCGCGACGCGGCGGGCGCGGACCTCGGCATCAAGCAGGCGGTGGACGACGGCCTGATCCCGGGCCCGCGGCTGCAGATCTCCATCGGCCTGATCAGCCCGACCGGCGGCCACGGCGACGCGTGGCACCCGTCGGGGCTGTGCGTCCCGCTGATGGTCCCGCACCCGGGCCGCCCGGACACGACGGTCGACGGGCCCGACGAGATGCGCCGGGTGGCCCGGACGCTGCTGCGCGCGGGCGCCGACGTGCTCAAGGTGTGCACGACCGGCGGCGTGCTGTCCCCGCGCGACGACCCGCGGCACGCCCAGTTCACCCCGGAGGAACTGGACGTCCTGGTCACGGAGGCGGCGATGCAGGGCCGTCCGGTGATGGCCCACGCCCAGGGCGCGGCGGGTATCAAGAACGCGGTCCGCGCGGGCGCGCGCTCGATCGAGCACGGCATCTACCTGGACGACGAAGCGATCGAGCTGATGCTGGGCCACGGAACCTGGCTGGTCCCGACGCTGATCGCCCCGGTCAACGTGGTCCGCGCGGCCGACGCGGGCGTCGACCTCCCGCCGGCGGTGGTGGCGAAGGCGCGCGAAGTGGTGGAGGCACACCGGGATTCGGTCCGCCGCGCGTATGCGGCGGGCGTCCGGATCGCGATGGGCACGGACAGCGGAGTCGGCCCGCACGGGACGAACCTCGAGGAACTGGCCCTGATGGCGGCGTGCGGCATGACGCCGGGGGACGTCCTGGAGGCAACGACGTCCTCGGCGGCGCGGCTGATGGGCCTGGACGGGGAACTGGGCCGGCTGGAGCCGGGCCTGCGGGCGGACGTCGTGGTGGTGGGGGAAAACCCGTACGACTTCCCGGCGCTGGCGTCGAACATCCGGGAGGTCTGGAAGGACGGCATCCGAGTCGTCTGACGCCGTGTCGTCCGTCCGGGTACGCGTGCCGCCCGTCAGGACTCCGGGTTCAGCAGGTCCTTCAACGCGGCCGCGAACTTCACCGGGTTTCGCTGCGGGGCCAGGTGGGAGCCCGGGGTCTCGACGAACGGCAACCCGAGCTCCAGAGCCAGGATCTTCGCCGGCTGGTAGTGGTACCGGCCCCGGCTGCCCTCTCCTGCCACCGGGAAGATCTCCGTGGTCGCCTTCCGCAGGGCCCTCAGGTCCGGCAGGTAGTCGAAGAACTCCGTCAGTTCGCGGTCGAACAACCGGATCCAGTCGGCTTCGTGCGGCAGGCGGAGGTTCGGCAGGTTGGGCAGCGCCGCGCCCGCGATGGCGTCCGCGAACCGGGTCACCGCCGCCATCAGTTCGCCCGAGCGGGCCAGGCGGACCTGCTCGGCCGCCGCTTCGAGCCAGCCGCCGGCGTCCGGCATCAGGTGGACCGCCGGGGGTTCGTGCGCCACCAGCGTTGTCACGCGGTCCGGGTGGCGGGCGACCAGGTCGAGGCCGATCAGGGCGCCCGCGCTCGAACCGAACACCTGGGCCGGGCCGTCGGCCGCGTGGTCGAGGACCGCCAAGGCGTCGTCCGCCTGCAGGGAAACCGGGACCGGGCCCGTGGTCGTGTCCGTGCTGCCGAAGTGGCCTCGGCGGTCGTAGGTGATCACGGTGTAGTCCGCGTACAGCTGCTTCGCCAGCGCGCGGTAGGCGTCGCCCGATCCGGTGCCGCCCGCGATCAGCAGCAGTGCCGGGCCCTCGCCGCCGCGGCGGACGAGGAGCTCGCCGTCCTCCACCGGGCAACGGCTTTCCGAGATCATGCCTCGAAGTGAAGCACAAGCCGTTCACCCGACGGCGTGGTGGTCGGGGCCCTAGAGCCGTTCGATGATCGACGCCGTCGCCAGTGCGCCGCCCGCGCACATCGTCACCAGCGCCGTCGCGGCGTCCCGGCGCTCCAGCTCGTGCAACGCCGTCGTCAGCAGCCGGGCGCCCGTACTGCCCACGGGGTGGCCCAAGGCGATCGCGCCGCCGTTGACGTTGACCCGGGACGGGTCCGGCGAAACCACCTGCTGCCACGACAACGCGACCGACGCGAACGCTTCGTTGACCTCGAACAGGTCCACGTCACCCACCGTCATCCCGGCCCGGGCGAGCACGCGTTCCGTCGCGCGGATCGGGCCGTCCAGGTGGTAGTACGGCTCGGCGCCGACCAACGCCTGCGCGACGATCCGGGCCCGCGGACGCAGGCCCAGTGCCGCCGCGCGGTCCGCGTCCAGCAGGAGCAGGGCCGCCGCGCCGTCGGAGATCTGGGAGGACGTTCCCGCCGTGTGGACGCCGTCCTCGACCACCGGCTTGAGCCGGGCCAGGCCTTCGACCGTCGTCTCGCGCAGGCCCTGGTCTCGCGTGACGAGGTGGGTCTCGCCGGTCGGTGCGCCGTCGGCCGAGAGGACCGGGGCCTTCACCGGCACCACCTCGCGGTCGAAGTGGCCCGCCGCCCACGCGGCCGCCGCCTTCTGCTGGGACGCCGCCCCGAACCGGTCGACGTCCTCGCGCGTCAGCCCGCGGCGGACCGCGATCCGCTCGGCCGCGCCGTACTGGTTGGGCAGGTCGATCGACCACGACGACGGCCGTGGTGAGGCGCCGGCGCGGTTCGTGCCCAGCGGCACGCGGCTCATCGCCTCGACCCCGCACGCGACACCGGCGTCGATGGCGTCCGCGGCGATCAGGCCCGCGATCAGATGGGTCGCCTGCTGCGCCGAGCCGCACTGGGCGTCGATCGTCGTCGCGCCCGCCGTCTCGGGCAGGCCCGCGTGCAGCCACGCGGTGCGCGTGACGTTGTTCGACTGCTCACCGGCCTGCGTGACGCAGCCGCCGATGAGCTGCTCGACGAGTGCCGGGTCGATCCCGGCGCGGTCCAGCAGGGCGAGCTGCGCGGCACCCAGCAGCTCGGCCGCGTGCAGGCCGGCCAGCAGCCCGTTCCGCTTGCCGATCGGGGTCCGCACGGCTTCGACGATGACCGGCACGCCCATGTCGTCCCTTTCGTCGGGAAACACTGTTCACTGACCCAAAAACTAGAACAAGTTATCGTTTTCTGCAAGTCTGCGCAGGCGCGGCCGCTTCTTGATCTTGCCGGAGTGAGCGCACGCTCACCTGGCATCCCCGGTTGAGTAAACGGGTTTCACTTGCGGTCTTCCGTTGGTTAACGCCGTATGCTTCAATCCAACCTAGAACGTGTTCCAAGCCGAACCGTGGGAGGCAACGTGGCCGCTCCGCTCATCCCCGCCGGGTTCGACTTCACCGATCCGGATCTCTTGGCGGAGCGACTCCCCGTCGCCGAGTTCGCCGAGCTCCGGCGCACCGCCCCGGTGTGGTGGAACCCCCAGAAGCACAACACCGCCGGCTACCGCGACGACGGCTACTGGGTCGTCTCGCGCCACGCGGACGTCAAGGAGGTCTCGCGCGACAGCACGCTGTACTCGTCGCGGGAGAAAACCGCCATCATCCGCTTCGACGAGAACATGACCGAGGACAACCTCGAGGCGAACCGCCTGGTGCTGCTCAACCAGGACGCCCCGCAGCACACGAAGCTGCGGCGGATCGTCTCGAAGGGCTTCACCCCGCGATCCATCTCGAAGCTCGAGGACACCTTGCGCGAGCGCGCCGAGCGAATCGTGCACGAGGCGCGGAAGAAGGGGTCGGGCGACTTCGTCACCGACGTCGCGTGCGAGCTGCCGCTGCAGGCGATCGCCGAGCTGATCGGCATCCCGCAGGAAGACCGGCTCAAGATCTTCGACTGGTCGAACCAGATGGTCGCCTACGACGACCCCGAGTACGAGGTCGCGCCGCTGGAGGCGTCCGCCCAGCTCGTCGGGTACGCCTGGAACATGGCCGAGGAGCGGCGCAAGTGCCCGATGGACGACATCGCCACCAAGCTCATCCAGGCCGACGTCGACGGTGAATCGCTCGGCTCCGACGAGTTCGGGTTCTTCGTCATCCTGCTCGCCGTCGCCGGCAACGAGACGACGCGCAACGCCATCACCCACGGCATGAAGGCGTTCCTGGACCACCGGGACCAGTGGGAGCTGTTCAAGGAAGAGCGGCCCAAGACCGCGCCCGACGAGATCGTCCGCTGGGCCACCCCGATCGTCGCCTTCCAGCGCACCGCCACCCGCGACACCGAGCTCGGCGGTGCGCAGATCCGCAAGGGCGACCGGGTCGGGATGTTCTACAGCTCGGCCAACTTCGACCACGAGGTCTTCGACGACCCGGAGAAGTTCGACATCCTCCGCGAGGACAACCCGCACGTCGGCTTCGGCGGCACGGGATCGCACTACTGCATCGGCGCGAACCTGGCCCGGCTGGAGATCGACCTGATCTTCAACGCCATCGCCGACGTGATGCCGGAGATCGCCGAGGCGGCACCCCCGGTGCGGCTGCGGTCGAGCTGGATCAACGGCATCAAGCACTACCCGGTGAAGTACGCCTGAGGAACCCGTCGACGCGGTCCCAGGTGAGCTCCGCCGCGGCCGCGTCGTACTCGGGGCCGCCGGCGTCGGTGTAGAAGTGGCCGATGCCCGGGTAGGTGTACACCCGGGCATCGGCACCCGACCGGGCCGCGGCTTCGCGCCAGGCGGCGACCTGCGCCGGCGGCGCGATCGGGTCGGGGTCGGCGACGTGGACCTGCACCGGCAGGCCCACGCGCACCCCGCCCGGCAGCGCACCCAACGCGTGCAGCAGCAGGACCGCTGCCGCACCGGGCCGGTGCGGCAGCACGGTCTGGACCACGCCCGCTCCCATCGACACGCCCACGAGCACGGTCTCCGGCGGCAGTTCCCGCACGGCATCGCGGGCACGCCCGGCGATCGTCTCCCAGCCGACCTCGTCCTTCACCGCGAAGCCCTCTTCGAGGGTCGAGGCCGTCCGCCCGGCGTAGAGGTCGGGAGTGGTGACCTGGTGGCCCGCCGCCCGCAACCGGTCGGCGAAGCCGAGCTCGACCGGCCGCAGTCCCAACACTGAGTGGAACACCACGATGTCGCTCACCCGGCGATTCTGCCAGGGGATGCCATGATGGGCGGATGGCCCCGCGAGCGACTGTGGACGTCGAGTTCGCCATCCGCGTCACCGAACCCGGGCCCGCGGCGATCTCGGTCTCCGCGGCGCACGCCGACACCGAAGAGCTCACCGTGTCCTGGCACGGGGAGAGCCGGCCCGTCGAGTTCGAGCACGGCGCCCGGGCCGAGGTCTTCGACCTGCCCGCCGGCGAGCACCGCATCACCTACCACGCCGAACGCGTGCTGAGCGACCCCGAACCCGAGCCCGTCACGCTCGCCGACGTCGCCGTGTTCACCCGGCCGAGCCGGTACTGCCCGTCCGACCGCGTCGCCGGGCTCGTGCCGCCGGAACTCGGCAAGCTCGAGAACCCGCGCCGGCAGGTCGAAGCCGTCGTCCGGCACGTCCACGACCGACTGTCCTATGTGGTCGGTGCCAGCCGGCCCACCGACGACGCCGTCGACACCCTGCTGGCCGGCGAGGGTGTCTGCCGCGACTTCGCGCACGTCTGCATCACCCTGTGCCGGTTCCTCGACATCCCCGCGCGGTACGTCGGCGTCTACGCGCCCGGGCTCGCGCCGATGGACTTCCACGCCGTCTTCGAAGCCGCCGTCGACGGGCACTGGTACGTCTTCGACGCCACCCGGCTCGCGCCGCGGCAGACCATGCTGCGGATCTCCACCGGCCGCGACGCCGCCGACACGGCGTTCCTCGCCACGCTCGGCGGCGAACTCGACTTCCTCGGCAGCACGGTCTTCGCCACGACCGACGCCGCGCTGCCGGTCGACGACGGGTCCGGGCTGGTCGTTCTCGGCTGACCCGCGTGTTGCCTGCGCAAAGACGGCCCCGGCTGGGTAGACAGTCTTCGTGAAGAGTTCCCCGAAGGCGCCGAGCCCCTGGGCCCGGGCGCGCGTCCGGTACCGGTGGCTGGACCACATCGCCCGCGCGACCAACCGCTACATCGACGCCGGCGGCTACCACTACGTCGCCTCGATCACCTACTTCAGCCTGCTGTCGCTGGTGCCGCTGCTGATGGTCGCCTCGTCGGTCGCCGGGTTCGTGCTGGCCACCCAGCCGCACCTGCTCGACACGCTGGTGCACGCGATCGTGTCCACGCTGCCCGGCGGGCTCGGCGACAAGGCCACCGAACTGCTCACCGGCTTCGTCGAGCAGCGGACCAGCGTCGGCGTGGTCGGTCTCGCCATCGGCCTCTACTCCGGCTGGAACTGGATGAACGCGCTGCGGGACTCGCTGACGGCGCTGTGGGGGCAGAACCGGTCGGACCAGTCGCTGCTGCGGCTGATCCTCGTCGACCTGCTCGCGCTGCTCGGCCTGAGCGCGGCGCTGCTCGTGTCGTTCCTGCTGACCATCTCCGGCACCGCGCTCGGCAGCTACCTGCTCCGGCTGGCCGGCCTCGACGACACGAGCTGGGGGCACCAGCTCGTCTCGGCGTCCTCGGTGCCGCTGTCGCTGGCCGCCGACTGGCTGGTGTTCCTCTGGGTGCTCACCCGGCTGCCGCGGCAGAAGGTCGGCGTGCGCAGCGCGGTCCGCGGCGCGGTCGCGCTGGCCCTCGGGTTCGAGGCGCTGAAGCTGGCCGGCGGGTTCTACCTCCGGCTCATCGGCGACTCGCCGACCGGCATCGCGTTCGGCTCGATCATCGGTCTGATCTTCTTCATCTCGCTGGTGGCCCGCCTGCTGGTGTACGTCACGGCGTGGACGGCGACCGGCTCGGACGCGCCCCCGAAGCCGGTCCAGCCGCCGGCGCCGGTGGTGCTGAAGCCGGTGGTCGTGGTGGACCCGCCGATGGCCGTGCCCGCCACGATCGGCGTGGTGACCGGCGTCCTCGGCACCCTGCTCGCCCTCCGCCTCCGCCGCTCCCGCCGCTAGCGCCCCAATGTGGCGTTCGGTGCGTTGGACGCACCCAATGTGGCGTTCGGTGCGTTGAGCGCAACCAACGCCACATTGGGGCGCTGTCAGGCGGGCTTTTCGGAACCGACCAGCCACATCGAGAAGTACTGGGAGCCGCCGCCGTAGGCGTGGCCGAGCGCGCGGCGGGCGCCGTCCACCTGGTAGTCCCCGGCCCGGCCCATGACCTGCTTCGCCGCTTCGGAGAACCGGAGCATGCCGGACGCGCCGATCGGGTTGGACGACAGCACGCCGCCCGACGGGTTGCACGGCAGGCGGCCGCCGATCGCCGTTTCGCCCTTCTCGGTGACCTTCCAGCCCTCGCCTTCGGGCGCGAAACCCAGGTTCTCCAGCCACATCGGCTCGAACCACGAGAACGGTACGTAGATCTCGGCGACGTCCACTTCGGACATCGGGTCGGTGATCCCCGCCTCGGCCCACAGCGCGGCCGCGGCCTCGCGCCCGGCCCGGGGGTTCACCTGGTCGCGGCCGGCGAACGTGGTCGGCTCGGTGCGCATCGCCGTCGCGTGCACCCAGGCGGCACCGCCGGGAACGGCGTCCCCGGCGGCCTCGTCGCCGAGCACCATCGCGCACGCGCCGTCGGACGAGGGGCACGTCTCGTCGTAGCGGATCGGGTCCCACAGCATCTGCGACGCCCGCACCGACTCGACGGTGATGTCCGGCTGCCGCAGGTGCGCGTACGGGTTGAGGGCGCCGTTGCGCCGGTCCTTCGCCGCGACGATCGCCCCGACGTGCTCGGGAGCCCCCGACCGGCGGATGTAGGACCGCACGTGCGGCGCGAAGTAGCCGCCCGCCCCGGCCCCGACCGGCATCTGGAACGGCGGCAGGATCGACAGGCCCCACATCGCGTTCGACTCGGACTGCTTCTCGTACGCCACTGTGAGCACGCGCCGGTGCACGCCCGACTGGATGAGCGACGCGGCCACCAGCGCCGTCGAGCCGCCCACCGACCCGGCGGTGTGCACGCGCAGCAACGGCTTCCCGGTCGCGCCCAGGGAATCGGCGAGGAACAGCTCGGGCATCATGACGCCCTCGAACAGGTCCGGCGCCTTGCCGAGCACGACGGCGTCGATGTCGGCCCACTCCACCTGGGCGTCGGTCATCGCGCGGTCGATCGCCTCGCGCAGCAGGCCCGGCATCGAGACGTCCTGCCGCTTGGCGCGGTGGTGCGTCTGGCCGGTGCCGAGCACGGCGGTGAGCTGCTTGGTCATCGGGCCTCCAGCACGGTCACCAGGTTCTGTTGCAGGGCCGGCCCGCTCGTCGCGTGCGCCACGGCCTTGCGGGATTCGCCGCGGTGGATCCGGACCGCCGCTTCGCCGATCCGGGCGAGCCCGGCGGAGAACATCGGGTTCGCGGCCAGCGCCCCGCCGGAGGGGTTGAGCTTCACGCCGTCGCCGAGCCCGAGCGCGGACCGCAGGATGAGCTCCTGGTGCGTGAAGGGCGCGTGCAGCTCGGCGAGGTCGACGCCGTCGAGGTCCAGCGCCCGCGCCGCCGCCTCGGTGGACGGTGAACGCGTCAGGTCGCGGGCACCGAGCACGGGGGAGTCGACGCGGTGCTCGATGCCGGCGATCACGGCCGGACGTTCGACGATGTCCCGGGCCCGTTCCACAGTGGACAGCACGATCACGGCGGCGCCGTCGGTGATCGGGGCGATGTCGTGCCTGCGCAACGGATCGGCGTAGTACGGCGTGTCGAGCAGTTCCGCCACGTCCTTGCCGGTCCCGCGCGCGGCGACCTCGGCCAGGTCCTTTTCGGACCAGAGCCCGGCCTCCAAGCCCAGCCGCGCCTGGATCCCGGCGATCGACACCGAATCCGGCCACAGCGGCGTGACGACGTACGGGTCGAGCTGCAGGGCGAGCACCCGGCGCAGCTGCCCGGCGCTGGACTTGCCGAAGCCGTAGACGAGCGCGGTCTCGACCTCGCCCATCTTGATCTTCAGCCAGGCCTCGTACAGCGCCCAGGCGGCGTCCATTTCGACGTGCGACTCGTGGATCGGCGGGAACGCGCCGATCGCGTCGACGGCGGCGATGAACGAGAACGCGCGGCCGGCCAGGTAGTCCGACGAGCCGGAGCACCAGAACCCGATGTCCTGTTTGGACAGACCGGTCTGCGCGAAGACCTCGGCGAAGATCGGGACGAGCATCTCGACACCGTTGGTGGTACCGGGCGTTTCGCGGACGTTCGGGGCCTTCGCGAAGCCCGCGATCGCGACGTCTGGCATCAGGACCTCACAGGTGGTGGGCGAAGGTTTCGTAAGCCGCGTCCGGCTCACCGGTCGGCTCGAAGTGGCTGATGTTCTCCAGCGACGTCCACCACTCGTCGCGCGGCTTCCACGCCGCGCGCACGCGCATGCCCATGCGGACGTCTTCGGCGGCGCAGCCGAGCACGAGGTGCAGGAAGGCGATGTCGGCCCCGTCGAGCAAGATGTACGCGGCGACGTACGGCGGCTTGAGCCGCTGGCCGAGGAACGGGACGTTGACGATGCAGAACGTGGTGACGATGCCGGTGTCGGGGAGTTCGACCTCTTCGGTGGTCGGCACGCCGTCGGTCGGGCAGGCCCCGCGCGGCGGGATGTAGACCTTGCCGCAGGCGGGGCAGCGCTGGCCGATCATCTTCCCCTCGGCGAGCCCGCGCAGGTAGGTGCTCTCCTCGGGGGAGGCCGAGTGCATGTACTTGAGGTGCACCGGCGTGATGACGACGCTGATCGGCGCGCCTTCTTCGCGCTCGGCCACCGGGGGAGCGGGCTCGGTGGGCGTGGTGTCCTCGGCGTCGGCCGGCAGGAAGTAGGCGATGTCCCGGATGTGCCCGACGGTCTCCTCGGCCCAGCGCACGCGCACCCGCTGTCCACTGTGGATCTTGTCGGGCGAACCGGCGTCGACGGCGTGCAGCATCGGGGTGTCGGCGCCGTCGAGCTTGACGAGCGCCCAGGCGAACGGCCGGCTCAGCGGCTGCCCGTCGAGCGGCTCGGGGCACCACGACCAGGAGACGACGGTGGCCTCTTCGCCGACGGGGACGAACTCGCCGAGCTGTTCGGCGGTCACGGGGTCGTACTCGAGGGGCGGGACGTGCACCCGCCCGTCACTGCCCCGGATGCCTTCGATGCGGCGGTCGCGCAGCGCGGTGACGAACCGGCCGAGCACGGGCCCGGTGGAGCGCGTGTAGTCGAAGCCGACGTTCAGCGGTGCCGCAAGCGGTGTCTCGGTCACGTCCTTGAGTGAAACACGTTCTCGTTCTGCCGACAAGGTTCCTCCGCGGGCCGGTTCAATACAAGTGGAACGCGTTCTATGTCAGCGGCCGGTGAAGTCCGGCTTCCGCTTCTCCGAGAACGCCCGCGGCCCCTCCTTGGCGTCCTCGGAAGCGAACACCTCGATGCCGTACTGCGAGTCCAGCTTGAAGGCCTCTTCCTCGTGCAGCCCCTCGGTGTCGCGGATCGTCCGGAGGATGGCCCGCACGGCCAGCGGCCCGTTGGCGTTGACCAGCGCCGCCAGCTCCAGGGCCTTGGTCAGCGCGGAGCCGTCCGCCACCACGTGACCGATCAAGCCGATCGCCAGCGCCTCGGAAGCGGACAGATGACGTCCGGTCAGCAGGATGTCCGCCGCCACCGTGTACGGGATCTGCCGCGGCAGCCGCACCGCCGACCCGCCCATCGGGAACAGCCCCCAGCGTGCCTCCGACACCCCGAAGCGCGCCGACTCGCCCGCCACGCGGATGTCGGTGCCCTGGAGGATCTCGGTCCCGCCCGCGATTGCCGGCCCCTCGACCGCCGCGATCAGGGGTTTCGTCAGCCGCCGCCCCTTCAGGAGCCCGGGGATGCGCGCAGGGTCGAACTTGCCCGAAGCGAACGACTCCGACGGCGAGTTGCGGGACATCGACTTCAGGTCCGCGCCCGCGCAGAACGCGCCGCCCGCGCCGGTGAGGATGCAGCTGCGGATCGAGTCGTCCGCATCGACCCGGTCCCAGGCCTCGACCATGATCGCCATCATTTCGCCGGTGATCGCGTTGCGCGCTTCGGGCCGGTTCATCGTGACGACGAGGGTCTGGCCCTCCTGCGACACCAGCGCGTGCGGTTCACCCACGGAAGACCTCCTGAAGGAGCAGTGCCATTGCCCGGAACGATAACATGTTCTACTTTGAGGGCGTGGCACTCAACATCGCGGATCTTCTGGAGCACGCCGTCGACGCCGTGCCGGAGCGCGTCGCGGTCGTGTGCGGCGACCGGCAAGTCACCTTCGCCGAACTGGAGGCGCGGGCCAACCGGCTCGCCCACCACCTCGCTGCGCACGGCGTGGGACACGGGTCCCACATCGGGGTCTATTCCCGCAACTCGATCGAGGCCTTGGAGGCGATGATCGCGGCGTACAAGCTGCGCGCGATCGCCGTCAACGTCAACTACCGCTACGTGCACGGCGAACTCGTCTACCTCTTCAACGACGCCGAGATCGTGGCCCTGGTGCACGAACGCAGCTACGCCGACAAGGTCGCCGCGGTGCTGCCGGAGGCGCCGAAACTGAAACACGTTGTCGTGATCGACGACGGCAGCGGCGGCGACTACGAGAGCTACGGCGGTGTCGACTACGAAGCCGCCCTCGCCGCGCAGAGCCCCGAACGCGACTTCGGCGAGCGCAGCAACGACGACCTCTACATCCTCTACACCGGCGGCACCACGGGCTACCCGAAGGGCGTCCTCTGGCGGCAGGAGGACGTCTGGCGCGCGCTCGGCGGCGGGATCAACTTCGTCACCGGCGAGTACATCCCCGACGAGTGGACGCTCGCCGAGCAGGGCAAGGCCGGGAGCCTGACCCGGCTGCCCGCCGCGCCGCTGATCCACGGCGCCGCGCAGTGGGCCGCGTTCGGCGCGCTGTTCACCGGCAGCCCGGTGGTCTTCGTGCCGCGCTTCGACGCCCACGAGATCTGGACGGCCGTGCAGGAGCACAAGGTCCAGGTCCTCACGATCGTCGGCGACGCGATGGCGCGCCCGCTCATCGAGGCCTTCCGCGAGGGCGACTACGACGCTTCCTCGATCGTCGCCGTGTCGAGCCACGCCGCGCTGTTCTCGCAGTCGGTGAAGCAGGAGTTCGTCGAACTGGTGCCGAACGCCGTGATCACCGACGCCATCGGCTCGTCGGAGAGCGGCTTCACCGGGATCGGCATGGTGGCCAAGGGGTCCGACCACAGCGCCGGCCCGCGGGTGACCTTCGGCCAGGACGCCATCCTGCTCGACGACGACGGCCACGTCGTCGAGAAGAAGCCCGGCGCGGTCGGGCTGATCGGCCGCCGCGGGCACGTCCCGCTCGGCTACTACGGCGACCCCGAGAAGAGCAAGAAGATCTTCGTCGAGGTCGACGGCGTCCGGTACGTCGTCCCGGGCGACTACGCCCGCTACGAGGAGGACGGCACCGTCACGCTGCTCGGCCGCGGCTCCCAGTGCGTCAACACCGGCGGCGAAAAGGTCTACCCCGAAGAGGTCGAAGGGGCGCTCAAGTCCCACCCGGACGTCTTCGACGCGCTCGTCATCGGCGTCCCGGACGAGCGGCTCGGCCAGCGCGTCGCCGCCGTCATCCAGCTCCGGGACGGCGCCGAAGGCGACCTCGCCGCGATCGAAGAGCACGCCCGCGGGCAGATCGCCGGCTACAAGGTGCCGCGCACGGTGTGGCTCACCGACGAGATCGGCCGCTCGCCCAGCGGCAAGCCGGACTACCCGTGGGCCCAGCGCTACGCCGCCGAGCACGAACCGGCCGCGGCCCAGCCCGTCTGAGGAGGACACCAGAAGTGCGGACACCCCTGTGCGACCGGCTCGGCATCGACCTGCCGATCATCGGGTTCACCCCGTCGGAGCACGTCGCCGCGGCGCTCAGCCGCGCCGGCGGGCTCGGCGTGCTCGGCTGCGTGCGGTTCAACGACGCCGCCGAGCTCGACCGGGTGCTCACCTGGATGGACGAGAACACCGGCGGGAAACCGTACGGCGTCGACATCGTCATGCCGGCGAAGGTGCCCGCCGAGGGCACGCAGGTCGATCTGGCGAAGCTCATCCCGGACGGCCACCGCGCGTTCGTCGACCGCGTCCTGAAGGAGCTTTCGGTGCCGCCCCTGCCGGACGACACCGACGAGCGCGCCGGGGTGCTCGGCTGGCTGCACTCGGTCGCCCGGTCGCACGTCGAGGTCGCGCTGAACCACCCGATCAAGCTGATCGCCAACGCGCTCGGCTCGCCGCCGGTGGACGTGATCGCCCAGTGCCACGACAAGGGCGTCCCGGTCGCGGCGCTCGCCGGGAAGGCCGAGCACGCGGTGCGGCACGTCGAAAACGGCGTCGACTTCGTGGTGGCGCAGGGTTACGAAGCCGGCGGGCACACCGGCGAAATCGCGTCCATGGTGCTGGTGCCGGAGATCGTCGACGCGGTCGACGTGCCGGTGCTCGCCGCGGGCGGGATCGGTTCCGGCCGCCAGATGGCCGCGGCGCTCGCGCTCGGCGCCTCCGGCGTCTGGATGGGCTCGATGTGGCTGGCCACCGAGGAGTACCTGCAGACGATGGCCGAGTCGGTGGCGATGCAGCAGGCGCTCGTCGCGGCGACGTCGTCGGACACCGTGCGGACGCGGATCTACACGGGCAAGCCGGCCCGGCTGCTCAAGACCCGCTGGACCGAGGCGTGGGCGGCGCCGGACGCGCCCGAGCCGTTGCCGATGCCGCTGCAGAACCTGCTGGTTTCCCCGGCCCACAACCGGATCCACGCGGCGAACGACCCGAGCGTGGTGTCCATGCCGGTCGGGCAGATCGTCGGCCGGATGAACCGGGTGCGGCCGGTCGCCGACGTCGTCGCGGAGCTGGTGAACGGTTACGAGGAAGCGTTGTCCCGCTTGGACAAGACGCGCTGAACCACGAAGGAAGGGCCTCCGCCGCGGCAGGGGCCCTTCCTTTCGTGCGGAAGCGGTTACAGCGTGGCGGCGGCCGCGGCGATCTTCGACGCGAACGTGCTCACCTCGGTGTAGACGCCGGGGGCGTGCGCCCGGGCGCAGCCGTCACCCCAGGAGACGATGCCGACCTGGATCCAGGCGCCGGCGTTGTCGCGGCGGAACATCGGGCCGCCGGAGTCGCCCTGGCAGGTGTCGACACCGCCGGAGGCGAGGTTGCCCGCGCAGATCTCGGCGCTCGGGATGAGGTCGGGGTAGCTGCCGCCCTGGGCGCGGCAGGTGGCGTCGTCGACGAACGGGACGGTCGCCTTGAGCAGGTACCGCTGCTGCGCGCCGCCTTCGCGGGCCGCGCCCCAGCCGGCCACGGTGAACGTGCCGGTGTTGTACGCAGTGGTGGTCGCGATCGGCATGGTGGACAGGCCGCTCACCGGGCTGGCCAGCTTGATCAGTGCCCAGTCACCGCCGGTCGAGGTGCCGTAGGTGGGGGACTGGTAGACGTAGGTCGAGCGGATCTTCTGCGCGCTGGTGCTCTGCAGGTCCACGACGCCGACGGTCGCCGTGATCGAGGTGTTGGCGCCGGTCCGGCTGACGCAGTGCGCCGCGGTCAGGACGATCTGCTTGGTGTAGAGCGCTCCGCCGCAGCCCATGGAAAGGCGGACCATGAACGGGAATTCGCCCTGGGTGGCCCGCGTCCCGCCGACGACGTTCGTGGA
Source organism: Amycolatopsis sp. NPDC004772 (assembly GCF_053601215.1). NCBI lineage: Bacteria > Bacillati > Actinomycetota > Actinomycetes > Pseudonocardiales > Pseudonocardiaceae > Amycolatopsis > Amycolatopsis sp. NPDC004772. Next base: position 6,819 of record NZ_JBSGBK010000016.1, on the reverse strand, counting down.
CGGCGGCTGGGCGGCGGTGGCGATCGCCGGGGTGGCGAACGACGCGGCGGCGGCGACCGCGGCGAGGGCGGTGGTGGCGTTTCTGAGCAGGGTGAACCAGCGCTTGGGGGCCAAGGGGATCAGTCCTTCCAGTGTCCACAGTGGAAGCCATTGCCGAAAGCGGCCTCCCGACTACACCAGGTGCGCGCAGATCGGGACAACCGACTTTCTTCGGATCTTTCGGGCGGTTGGGTGATTTCTCACCGGCGGATCCGACGAACGCCGTAGGCCAGACCGCCCAGCAACAACGCGGCGCACCCGGCCAGCACCGACGGCAGGGGGAGGCTGAAGGCGAGCACCACGCACCCGGCCAGCCCGAGGACGGCTCGCGCCTTGCCCGGCAGCGTGAGCGCGGCCGCGTTGGCGATCGCGTAGTACGTCAGCACGGCGAAGGACGAGAAGCCGATCGCGGCGCGCAGGTCGATCGACGCGGCGAGGACGGCGACGACGAGCCCGACGGCGAGCTCCGCGCGGTGCGGCACCCGGTAGCGCGGGTGGACGGCGGCGAGGAACCGGGGGAGGTGGCCGTCGCGGCTCATCGCCAGCGTCGTGCGCGAGACGCCGAGGATGAGCGCGAGCAGCGAACCGAGGGCCGCGACGGCCGCGCCGGCCCGGACGACCGGGGCGAGCCACCCCGGGACGGCCGCGGCGACCGGGTCCGGGCTCGCGGCGAGCGCGGCCGGGCCGAGCCGGACGAGCAGCAGCACCGCCAGCGCGGCGTAGACGACGAGGGTGATGCCGAGGGCGAGCGGGATGGCCCGGGGGATGGTGCGGGCCGGGTCGCGGACCTCCTCGCCGAGCGTGGCGAGGCGCGCGTACCCGGCGAAGGCGAAGAAGAGCAGCCCGGCCGCTTCGAGCACGCCCCCGCCACCCGGCCAGGCGACGAGCGGGCCGCCGCTCGACGGCCCGGCGGCCATCGCCACGGCCGCGGCGGTGAGCACGAGCAGGGTGCACGAGACGATCACCCGGGTGGCGAGGGCCGACCGGTGCACGCCGAAGTAGTTCACGGCGGTGAGCGCGGCGACCACCGCGACGGCCAGGAGGCTCCGCCACGGCTGCCCGAGCCCCGGTGCGGCGTAGGCGACGACGGTCAGCGTCATCGCGGCACAGCTGGCCGTCTTCCCGGTGACGAATCCCCAGCCGGCCAGGTAGCCCCAGAATTCACCGAGCCTTTCCCGGCCGTAAACGTAGGTGCCGCCGGATTCCGGGTGAATCGCGGCCAATCGCGCCGAAGACGTCGCATTGCAGTAAGCGACGACGGCCGCGAGGACCAATGCGATGAGCAATCCGGCCCCGGCCGCGCGCGCAGCCGGGGCGAACGCGGCGAACACGCCGGCCCCGATCATCGAGCCCAGGCCCAGGAAAACGGCGTCGGCCAGGCCGAGCCGCCGGTCGAGCGAAGTCGGGGGCATCCGGGTGATCCTCCAGCGGTCGGCCGTGTTGCGTGCCACAGCGAACCACGGCGCACCGGAAACCGAATAGGGTCGATTCCGTGCCCGCCCCTTCGCGCCATTCCCGCCTGTCCGCCGACGGCCCCGTCCTCGACGGGATTCCCGAACACGGCCGTGTCCCGCGCTACTACGCGGTGAAGGTCGAACTGCTGGCGGTGATCGCGGAACTCGGCGAAGGCGCGGTGCTGCCCACGGAACGGGAATTGTGCGAACGGTTCGAAGTGTCGAGGGCGACCGTACGGCAAGCGGTCGCGGAGCTGGTGCTCGAGGGCAGGCTCAGCCGCCGCCAGGGCAGCGGCACCTACATCGCCGGCCCGAAGCTCGTCCAGCCGCTGGCCCTGGTGAGCTACACGGAGGGGCTGCGGCGCCAGGGCATCCGGCCGGGCCGCACGGTGATCACCCTGGAGCGGCGCCCGGCGGGCAGCGCGCTGGCCGCCGACCTGCAGGTGACATCGGACGCCGAAGTGTTCCACCTCGAGCGCGTCCTGCTGGCCGACGAGGAGCGCGTCGGGCTGGAGTCGACATATCTCCTCGCGGCGCGGTTCCCGGACCTGCTCGACGTGTTCGACCCGGAGCAGTCGCTGTACGCGTGCCTGACCGGCAAGCTCGGCGTCGTGTTCGACGGTGCGGAGGAGCGGGTCGAGACGGTGCTGGCCACCCCGCGCGAGGCGTTGCTGATCGGGACGAACCCGGCGCTGCCGATGCTGCTGACCCACCGTGTCTCGTGGGGCCCGGACGGCGTCCCGTTCGAGCGGGTCCGGTCCCTCTACCGCGGCGACCGGCTGAGCTTCACCACCCGGCTGGGCCGGGCGGCTCATCGGTGAGCCGATGCAACCTCGCGGGGGTCCGCTCCGTCTGGCGGGTATGCGTACCACGGTGAAACTGCTGGGTGCGGGCCTGCTGCTGCTCACGGCGACGGCCTGTGCCGCGAATTCCGGCGCCGGCGCCCCGGCGGGCACCGGCGCGGCGCCCGAGACGCCCTCGACGTCGGTGAGCGTGCCCGGGACGGTGACACCCACGCTCGGCCCGCCGCCGTCCCAGACGGTCGGGCGGCCGACGCAGGGCATCGCCCCGGGTGACGACGTCGTCGGCGAGACGCAGGTCGACGCCCGCTCGCTGCCCGAGGGCTACCCGCGCAGCCTCACCCGCAGCCTCGACGGCCGGACCCTGATCCTGCAGGCCGAGGAGGGCGGCTGCCGCCGCATCTCGGCGCGCGTCGGCGAGCAGACCGCGCAGCAGGTGGTCGTGCTGGTCGCCGTGACGTCGGCGCCCAAGGGCCAGCTGTGCCCGGACTACATCAAGGAGATCAAGGTCCCCCTCGCCCTCGCGGAGCCGCTGGGGACGCGCACGGTCGTCCTCCGCCAGGGCTGACCACCACGAACGCTGGGAGGGCCGCCCCGGGATGCCCGGGAGGCCCTCCCAGACCATTTCCGGTGCAACCCCGCGGCACCCCCGTTCCGTCTTGGGGGCATGAGGTACTCAGCGAAGGTGGCCGGGACAGGCGCGCTCCTGCTGATGGTGACGGCCTGCGCCGGCCAGAACATCCCCGCCAGCCCGCCCGCGGCACCCACCGGCAGCGTGTCGACGCCGGCGTCGCCGTCTGCGTCGCCGAGTGAATCGGCGCTGCCGGCCCCGCCCGAGCCCAACCCGCCCGGCAAGCCCCGGCTGACCGTGCCCGAGGGCAGCACCCCGGTGCCGGCCGGTCAGATCGACGCGACCGCGCTGCCGGCCGGGTTCCCGCGCGAGGTGTGGACGGCCAACGGCGGCACCGTGCTCAACATCCGCGCCCAGGAGGGCGGCTGCGGGCACGCGCTCGGCGAGGCGGGCGAACAGGCGGGCGACCACGTCGTCGTCACCCTGAGCGAGACGAAGGCGCAGACCAATCAGATGTGCACGATGGACATCCGGTACCCGGTCATTTCGGTCACCCTGGCCGCGCCGCTGGACCAGCGCAAGGTCGTGCTGAAGAGCACGTCGCCGAAGTAGCGGCTCCCACCCCGGCCCCCGGAGACCGTCTCCGGGGGCCGCGTGCTGTCCGCAGTGGACGATCGCCGCCCGGTGGTCCGGACCACGACCTGCGCGTGGTCCGCTCACCGTCGAAGTTGTCGAAAATTGTCGGGGCTTCCGCTGAACCGCCGCCGGGACCGGGCCGTGTCCGGATTGAGGTGGCGATCAGAGAGGAGGGGCCCATGCCCCGGTTGAGCAGTGGCCGGCACCGCAAGAAGGCGACCATCGGATTGGCCGCTTTGCTGGGTGTTTCCGGTATCACCGCGACCGCCATCGCGCTGAGCAGTCCCGCGGGCAACGCGGCCGAAGCGCCCAAGGAGAACTGCGGGGGACTCGACACCGCCCTGCAGAACAACCTGAACTTCATCGCGGGCCAGCAGGCGAACCCGGACGCGCAGTCGGCCGCGCGGATCGCCAACCGCCAGGCGGTGGTGGACCTGATCCAGCAGCGGCGGCAAGTTGCGGGCTGCACGGCGAACGTGGCGGCGAACAACGGCCAGGCCGGAGCGGGCAACGGCCAGGCGGCGCCGGGCAACTCCGGCAACGCGCCGGGCAAGGCCCAGGCGCCCGGGCAGCGGCAGAAGCCGGCGCAACCGGCCGCGGGCGACGGTGGCGCGGTCGGCCAGGTCGTGTGCCCCGGTTCGACCGTGACGCTCTCGGGCGAGGGCGGCGCACCGGCCGCGTCGAGCAACCAGTTCCCGGCCGGGACGAAGCTCAAGGTGACCAATTTGGACAATTCGAAGTCCACGACGGTCGAGGTGACGTCGGTGTCGGGCAGCTGCACGCTGCTCAACAACGCGGCCTTCGAAGAAGTCCGGGAACCGGGGAAGTTCCTCATCCGGCGCGCGCGGATCGAGCGCGTCGGCTGAGCGCACGGAAAAGGGGACACCGGCGGCGGGCCGGTGTCCCCTTTCCCGCGTCCTAGCGGAAGCTGATCTGCAGCACCGGATCGCCGGTGCTGGCGAAGAAGTCGTTGCCCTTGTCGTCGATGACGATGAAGGCGGGGAAGTCCTCGACCTCGATCTTCCACACGGCTTCCATGCCGAGCTCGGCGTACTCGAGGACGTCGACCTTCTTGATGCAGTCCTGCGCGAGCCGCGCGGCCGGGCCGCCGATGGAGCCGAGGTAGAACCCGCCGTGCGTCCGGCAGGCGTTCGTCACCTGCTTCGAGCGGTTGCCCTTGGCCAGCATGACGAGCGAGCCGCCGGCGGCCTGGAACTGCTCGACGTAGGAGTCCATCCGCCCGGCCGTGGTGGGCCCGAACGACCCGGAGGCGTACCCCTCGGGCGTCTTCGCCGGGCCGGCGTAGTAGACGGGGTGGTTCTTGAGGTAGTCCGGCATCTCCTCGCCGGCGTCGAGGCGCTCGGCGATCTTGGCGTGCGCGATGTCCCGCGCGACGACCAGCGGCCCGGTGAGCGAAAGCCGCGTCTTGACCGGCAGCTGCGAGAGCTGCGCCCGGATCTCGGCCATCGGCCGGTTCAGGTCGACGGCCACGACGTCGTCGGAGAGGTCTTCCTCGGTGATGTCGGGCAGGAACTGTGCCGGGTCGCGCTCGAGCTGCTCGATGAACACGCCGTCGGCGGTGATCTTGGCCTTGGCCTGCCGGTCGGCGGAGCAGGAGACGGCGATGCCGACCGGGCAGCTCGCGCCGTGCCGGGGCAGCCGGATGACGCGGACGTCGTGGCAGAAGTACTTCCCGCCGAACTGCGCACCGATGCCGAACTGCCGGGTCATTTCGAGGACCTGCTGCTCGAGGCCGGTGTCGCGGAAGGCGTGCCCGAGTTCGGAGCCTTCCTGCGGCAGGTTGTCGAGGTAGCGCGCGGAGGCGAGCTTCGCGACCTTGAGGTTGAACTCGGCCGACATCCCGCCGACGACGATGGCGAGGTGGTAGGGCGGGCAGGCGGCGGTGCCGAGGCTGCGCAGCTTCTCGTCGAGGAAGCGCGCGAGCCGCTTCGGGTTCAGGACGGCCTTGGTTTCCTGGTAGAGGAACGTCTTGTTGGCGCTGCCGCCGCCCTTGGCCATGAAGAGGAACTCGTAGGTCGGGTCCCCGTCCTTGTGGTAGAGCTCGATCTGCGCGGGCAGGTTGGTGCCGGTGTTGCGCTCGTCCCAGAAGCTGACCGGGGCCATCTGCGAGTACCGCAGGTTCAGCTGCTGGTAGGCGTCGAAGATGCCCTGCGAGAGGGCCCGCTCGTCGTCCCCGCCGGTGAGGACGCCCTCGCCGCGCTTGCCGATGACGATGGCGGTCCCGGTGTCCTGGCACATGGGGAGCACGCCCCCGGCCGAGATGGCGGCGTTGCGCAGCAGGTCCATGGCGACGAACCGGTCGTTGCCGCTCGCTTCGGGGTCGTCGACGATGGCCCGCAGCTGCTGCAGGTGTGACGTGCGCAACAGGTGCTGGATGTCGGTGATGGCGGTGCGCGCGAGCGTGGTGAGCGCTTCCGGGGCGATCTTCAGGAAAGTGCGCCCGGCGGCTTCGACGGTCTCGACGCCCTCGTCGGTGACCAACCGGTATTCGGTGGTGGTGTCCTTGCCCAGCGGGAGGACTTCGGTGTGCTGAAACGTGGTGGACGGCACTGCCAGGCTCCTTTGCCAGCTCCGGGATCGGTCCACCCTACGGGGGCTCTTCTTCTACCGGACAGAAGCACCCGGTCACTGTGGGCCACCCCACGCGTCCGTTGGTCTGGTACAGAGGCCCACCACCCCGACGCCCGATTGTGACTACGGCCGGCGGTACCGCGTCAAGGCGGGAAAGATGCCTTGACCCGGCGCCGCCGGCCGTGTTCTGGCTTCGGATCGGGGTTGCGGGGAGGGCTGGGTGGTGCCCGTGGGGCTTTGGCGTGCCCGTCCCGTCAGGTGCGCGCGTGTCGTCCGGCCAGGTACGTGTGTCGTCCGTCGGGGGTGCGCGTGTCGTCCCGCTGGGTGCGCGTGTGTCCGGCTGGGGAAGTGGTCGGGAGGCCGGGTCCACCCCGACGGACCCGACCTCCCGGGGAAAGCTCCCGGGTGCGTGCACACCCAGTTGCGAGGCCTGCGCGAGCACTTCGAGGCTGTCGTGACGCAGGTCATAAGTCAACGCCGCCGAACGGGTGCTGGCGGAGGGTTGCTACCCCGGCCGATCACGGGTGAAACCCGGTTTTCGTGGAAAATTCTCCACTCGCGCCGAATGCCTGGTCAGCGGGTTGCGGAAACGAAAGAGGGGCGGGCGCCCAAGGCGCCCCCCCCCCCGGGGGGCGGAGAACGGGGGGGGGGGGCGGGGCGGGGGGGGGGGGGGCGGGGGGGGGCGGGGGGGGGCCCCCCCCCCCGGCCCGCAGCGCGGTGTTGTTCG